>CAYWBD010000355.1:0-12572 GCA_964456315.1 uncultured Thermoflexus sp. | reverse complement strand
CACGACGTTGCGGCCGGCGATGGAGACCGCCAGGCGCTCGCTATTGAGTTTCCCGCCCTTGTGGACCGCGCCGATCAGCCTGGTCAACTGCGTGGTGAACGCGGCCTGGTCCTTGATTGCGCCGTCGTGCACCGCGCCCTCGGGCAGTTTGGCCTCTGCCCAGCGCAGCACGCCGGTGCCGCGCGTGACCACCATGCGGATGGCGTTGTCCGTGATCGAGACGGAATACAGCGATGTGACCGGGGTCATCGTCCTGCGGACGACGCCCAGGGCGTTGGTCAGCACTGAGGTGGTGCGCGCCAGGTTGGCCTTGCGCCACGGGGCGCTCTTCAGCCACGCGCCGGGGTTGAACGCGGCGCCGCCTGAGCCGCCGAACTTCAGCCAGCCGCGCCGGCTGGGCGCCTTTTCCTCAGCGACGGGCAGGTCCTCGATCATGAGGTCCTGTTCGTTTTCAGACAGCAGGTCCTCTTCCAGCGGCAGCTCCTCCGGCTCAGTCACCGCGGCAGCCGCCTGATCTGTCACGTCGTCCTTGGCAAGGGCCGTCTCAGCGACGGAGTCATCTCTGGCGAGGATGGTCTCTGCCACATCGTCGGCTTTGGCGAGCGCGGTCTCAGCCACGGACGGTGACTCATCGGCCGCGGGTGACGCCGCGTCGGCCGGTGCGGGCAGCGGTCCCGACATGGCGTAGTCCGTGCGGCTGGTCGCTCGTTCGTCGCCCTCCGGGAACTCTACCGGGGCGAAGCCGGCAGAATCTGGATCGGCGTCTTGCGGGGCGACGGAGGCAAAGTCAGGACCGGCCTCTTCCGCAGGGGCTGAGGCGTAGCCAGCGGCTGCGTCCGAGTACATGGCCGGGGAAGGCGCGACCTCGGGCTGCTCGTCCGCGTCTCTCGCGGTCACGGCGTAAAGGTCGGGCTCAGCAGTGGTTTCCGGCTGGACCGGCTCTGCGACGCTGGCCTCCTGCTCGCTAGCGAGCTCGGGCGCTGTCTCTTCGACCGGGGCCTCGCTTGCCGCGCCATTTGCGCTGTCAACCTGGCTCGAAGAGAAAACGGCCTGTGCGACAGGGGCCGACGCGGCTGCGGCTTCTACACCGGCAGCCGGGGCTCTCTTCCCCCAGAACATGAAGCGGCTACGTGGCGCCGGTGCGGCGGCCTGTTCGCTATTTGCGGCCTCCGGCTGTGACGCGGCGTCAGGGTTGCCGGGGGCTGTCTCTTCAGCGGCAGGACGCTCGCTGCGGCCAAAGAGCGACCGCTTGCGAGGGAGCGGCGCTTCAGCCTGGATGGCCTCAGGCTGCCGGGCGTGCGCCGTAACGTTCGAGGGTTCGTCCTCAGGCGCGTCCACCTGCTTAAGGCGCCAGAAAAGGGGCCAGCTGCGCTGGTAGTACAGCACCTCTTCTTCAGCTTCGGCCACGCTCTCGCCCAGGCCAATCGCCGAGGCCATCAGCCCGTCTTCCGACTGGGAGTCGGTCTCGGGCTGCTCGGCTGGCCGGTCATCCTGCGGCTCTGCCATCCCGCCGCCTACGTAGGCCGAGAGCCGGGGCATGAAGCCGTCGTCTAGCGTCAGCTCCACTGGCGCGGGAGCGGGCGGTGTTCCAGGCTCAGGCGCGGGCGCCACAAACAGCGAAGGACCCGGCTGCGGCAGGCGCTGAGGGGCCTGCTGGCCGGGTGAGTCTTCATGAGTGTGACCGTGGTCGTGCGCGTCCCCGTCAAAGATCGGGCCCATGACCCGCCTCGGACGGCCATGCGTGTGGTTGCAGCGGCGGGCTCTCCGCCTTTCCCGGTAGTTTGAGCTCATAGACTTCCCTCCCTCGGCCTCGCCTTTAGGACTCCACGGCGACGCCGCTCTCCCCTGTTACTTCCTTCGCTTCCGCAGCCGGTTGGCTGTACACCACAGCCTTGATGGTCAGGACATAGCCCTCGGTCTGACGCCCGATCATGGCGTCCTGGAGCTCGATGGTCTCGAACGTGCCCTTCTCGATCCGGGCCAGGAACAGCTGCAGGGCGTCCGCTTCGCCCTGTGCCCGCAAGTTGAGCGGCGTGGCCAGGTAGGTGATCTCGTTGATCTGCACTGGCGAGCTTGGCAGCGAGCCCTGCACGTGGACGGCGACTCCGGACTCCTCGGCGGCCTCCAGCGTCCGGGCCAGGATCTCGGAGTCCGGCAGCGCGGTCACCCGGCTGTTCTCCGCTTCCTCACGTGCCGCGCCCCAGGCCGCAAGCTCAGAAGTCACGTCCACGCTGGACGACTCAGGGAGCCTGATGGTCGCCTGTCGCGCCTCGATCTGGCCGTCGAGGTTCGCTCCGCGCTGCGCGGTCTGGAAGTACTGGTAGCCCAGGCCTGCGTACGCCAGCGCGAACACCCCGAGCACCACCAGCGGGCGGCTTGCGATTGCGCCAGCCTTGCGGAGGGCCGGGCTGGAACGCTGGCGCTGTGCGACCGGGGCCGCCTCGACGGGCTCGGGCTGCTGCTGCGCCCCGCCCTGGCCGTTCGCCAGGGTCTGCTGTTTGGTCATGTCAGTTGCTCCTTTCCGGGGCTGCTGAGTCCCGGAGTTCCTGCCTGGGCGGGGGGGCAACCGGCCGGGGTTGCGGGCCTCCCTCGCCCTGGGCAGGACGGTCTGGTGTCCTAGTTCAGCGGGCAGGCCAGCTCGTTTTGCGACTCAAGCGTGTCCTTGACCTGCTCGAAGTTGCCGTTTGCGTAGGCGCCCTGGACCATGCCTATGACCTGGGCCGGGCTGTACAGGTAGCTCACGTTGGGGCTCGCGGCGTTCAGGAGGGCAGCTACAGCGTGCCGGCCGAGCGCCTTCTGACCGCCGCCGCCCTGCCAGAGCGTGTCCTCCAGGTCCTTTGTGAACGAAGCGTCTATTCCGAACACGGTCTCGTAGTCGTTGTTCTGGCCGTAGCCGACCCACGAGTCGAAGTGGTGGTCCTGCTTCCAGTACCCTGGGCCACAGCCCTGGCCGCCTTCGGCCACCGGACCGGGAGTTGGGGTGGGCGACGGCGTCGGCACCGGGGTTGGCGTCGCCTGCGGGGCTACCGGCGCCGGGGGCGTCACGGTCTCGACCCAAGAGATGATCTCGATCTCTCCGGGGGTCAGGACGACCACCGCGTCGACGTTGTTGTCACCGTCCTGGGCGTTGATCGTGAATTGCCTGGTCGCCGTGATCGGCGCGGTTTCGCCGGTGCTGAAGCTCGGCTGGTTCCCGAACGCCCCGCCGTCTTCAGTGACCTTGAACTCTGACCGGGAGAAGTGAACGCCCGGAAGCAGAGTCGCCTGCATCTGGAACGACAGCGTCACCGGTACTCCAGGCTGGAGCACGAGCGCACCGATGTTCCAGTCGAAGAAGTTGCGGTCAGAAGCCCAGTCGTACGTCAACGAAGGGTCAGAGCTTGAGGCCCCGGACGACGAGCCCGGTACATAGCTGAAGTCCGTTGTCGCCACGTGCCGGACCCACTCGACGGTCATCGGGTCGGTGCCGCTGTTGGTCAGGGTGACCGTGTAGTCGTGCGTGTTGGCCACGCCAGCCACAACGTCCGACGGGCTGACCGAGGCGGCCACACTGCCACCCTGCAGGGCCATGAAGCGGGTGCGGGCGTTCGGCGCGTTGACCGTGCCGAAGTTTTCGACCCGGGCGCCGCCGTAGGTCCAGAAGTCACCCGCCGCCTGCGTGCCGGTTACCTGGAAGGAGAGGGTCGCGCTGCCGCCGTGGCCCGGCACTGACACCACCGGAGACAGGTCCCAGCGGCAGCCGTTGAGGTCCGTGCAGGACGACGGGTTGCTGGTAGTGAGTCCCGTGGTCGATCCCAGTACATACGCGGGGTTCCAGAGGAGCGGGTCAACGGTAATCCGGTTGACGTCGTGGGGGTGTGTGTCGAAGTTGAACACCTGGAGGGTGAACGTCACCGTCGCCGGCGAACCCGACAGGTTCACATCTGGCGTGGCGTTGAGGAACGCCTGGAGGCCCTCGTTGGCCGGAGCGGGGGATGATGCGACCACGGTGATGACCGCGTCGGGGTCAGCCAGGGGCCCGTTGATGCGGACCGCGCCGCCGTCGTCAGACTCATCGAGGTTCGTGTTGGCGTCGGTGCCGCCGCTGTCGTCGCTGTCGGACTCGCCGCCCTGGCCGTCGGAGTCGTCGCTGTCAGACTCGCCATCCTGGGCGTTGGAATAGTCACTGTTGGACTCGCCTGGGTTATCGTCACTGTCGTCACTGTCGTCGGGGTCGGCGGAGTCGAAGTTGTCGTCGTCGCTGTCCTGGCCGTCCTGACTGCCGCCATTAGCCCCGTCGCTGTCGTCGCCCTCGCCACCGCCGTCATTGTCGTTGTTGATCGTGCCGTCGCCGTTGGAGTCGTCCGTACCGCCGACATCGCCGTCGGTGCCGTTGCTGTCATCGCTGTCAGACTCGCCGATGTTGGCGTCGCTGTCGTCGCTGTCGATGGGGTCGGGGCCGTCTATACCGTTGTCCGTGGCGCCGTTGCCCGAGACCGTGTCGTCCGTGTTGGTGTCGTCGCCGTTGGAGTCGTTCGGGGTGTCAAACCCGCCGGAGTCCTCGTCGTCCTGGCCCGTTCCCTCAACGGCGTCGTTGTCGTCGTCGTCAGGGTCCTCGGGGAGCTCCAGCTCGTAGCGGGTAGTCGGCACTGCGCCCACCATGTTGTCTATGAACGCCGGGTTGTTCTCCAGCTCCCACAGCGCGTGCTCCGCCGCCGAGACCGCGCCTATCGACTCGGCGGGCCCGGTCGCCTCGTGCGAGGCCAGACCGGTGGTCGCCCGGTTCAGGACCGGCACCGCTATGGCCGCGCCGCTGAACAGGCCGATCATCGCCAGGGTGAGCACTACGTATCCGCCGCCGCGCGCCGTCTGTACCGCCGGCCTGCGGGCGCGCAGCATGACGAGCAGGGATCTCCTCTTGATGTTCATGGCTACCGTCCTCCTAGAAGCACGTTCATGCTGACGTCCTGAGTCTGTTGTCCTGAGGTAACGAGGAATGACACAGTGAGCAGCTCGCCGGACCGGCTGAACTCCAGGTCTGAGATGCCCTTGCCGATGGTCGACGCCTGGCCTCCGCAGGTGCGTACCAACTGGGCCTCATTAGTGCCGAGCGTGCACGAGACCGGCGCGCCGGCCTCCGTCCAGTTCAATGTGGCGGTCTCAACAGGAGCTGCACCGTCCACGACATCGGTGGACTGCGCCCGGTGACCGTCGTTTACTATCCAGCGGGTGGCGCGCGCCACCTGGTCAGAGACGCCGATGCTTTGGCTCGTCAGCCTATCGGCCTTGATGCTCTGGAAAAAGCTTGTTGAGATCAGCGCGGCGAACGAGCTCATGAAGCCGATCATGACCAGAAGCTCGATCAGCGTGATGCCGCGCTGGCCGCGCGAGGCGGCGGCGCCATCCCGGCGGGCGCCCTTCCGGCCGCTCATCGGTTCACCTTGATGAACGTGATCGTGACCTCGGTCTCGCCGTTGCGCTGCACCGTCACGGTCACGTCCTGGATGTTGGCGTCTCCGCCCACAGAGTCCGCGGTGGTGTTGCCGACCACGTAGCCGTCCGGGGCGTCGACGCTGGCGTAGACCCCCGGCGTGGGGATGAAGGCAGCCGCCCGTATGAAGTCCACCTGCGACTCGGCGATCCACTCCGCGTTAGCCGCGACCGCGATGAACTGGGTGATGCGCGCCGCGGTGGACACAGAGGCCACTGCCGCCATCACGGCCGAGCCCAGGATCGAGATGGCGACCAGGGTCTCGAGCATCACGAAGCCCGCCTGCGCCGGCTTGCGGCGAGAGGGGCGACGGACGGCTTTTGGAGAGTGGCGCATGAATGGTCCCCGGGGCGGAGGAATGCCGCACCAGATGGGCCCAATCATCGGGCAATAGGTGGTGCCCGGCGGGAGAGTGCGGGTGTGGCTTGGGTGTGTCCACACGCCTGGCGGCGGTACCAGCCACCGGACACCCTGATCTTCACGTGCGGGCCTGCACACAGGACGCTATGAGTGTTCCCACCCAGCGCGTAGCGCCAACCGCGCACGCCTTGTGGGCCGCGCCGGCCAGCCGGGCCTGCCCTTCGGTGGGCGCCACGCCCGCCGCTCACCCTGGACTTGCCTGCCCTAGGCGGGGACGGAGGGTCGGAGGCTGAGCCAGTAGAAAGCCCGGACAGCCCGCCGCGCCGCGGCCCGGGAAGGGGTGTGCGGCGCGGCAGGACCAACGCAGCTCTAATGCTTGTCGATGGCGCCCAGGACCGTGTACATGGGCAGGATGACGGCCAGGGCGATGAACCCCACGACAAGCGCCACCGACACAGTCGCCAGCGGCTCCACCATCGAGGCCATTGCCTTGACCCGGTCGGAGGCCTCCTTGCCGTACATGTCTCCCATGCGGCGGAGGTTGGCGTCCAGCGTGCCCGTGTCTTCAGCAACCTTGATCGTCTGGATGAACGTGTTCGGGAAGATCCCGGCCCTGCCGAGGGGCTTCGCCAGGCCCTCGCCGGCGAGCAGGCCTTTCTGGGCCTCGATCAGGGCGTTGCGCACGACTTCGTTCGAGACGGTGTCCCTGGCGACGTCGAGGGCTTCCGGGAGCGTAAGTCCGGCTTTCGACAGTGACGATATCGCCGCCGCCGCCCGTGACATGTCGCTGGTCATGATGACGCTCTTGAGCATCGGCACGCGCAGGAGCATCTGGTGCAGCCACAACCGCCCGCGGACCGTCTTGATGAACTTGACGAAGCCGAACACTATGACCGCGATCACGGGCACAAGGTAAATGCCGTCAGCCCGGATGAAGTTCGACGCCCCGATGAGGATTTTCGTTGGCAGCGGCAGTTCCGCGTCCAGGTTGTTGAAGAGGCTGACCATCTGCGGCAACGACACCGTGAGCAGCATGAACACGACGCCGACGCCAACCAGCACGACCAGGGCCGGGTAGATCAACGCCCTCTTGGCCTGCGAAATGGCGGACTGCGCAGCGTCCATGAAGTCTGCCGAGTGCAGCAGCGTCTGCGCAAGCGGCGCGCCCTTGTCTGCCGTAGCCACGGTGCGGATGTAGATCTTCGGGAACACCGTCGGGTGCTTGGCCATGGCCCCGCCGATCGTCGATCCCGTGTTCAGGTCTTCCTTCAGCTGCCGGATGACGCGCTCGAACGGCGTCCCTTTCCGCTCCTCAGCCAGGAGTTCGAGGGCCGGCGATATGCCGATACCCGCGTCCAGCAGCGTGGAGAGCTCACGCGAGAACGCAATGATCTCCCGCCGGCTGACCTTGGTGTTGGTCAGCAGCCCGCGCCAGCCGGTGGGCGCAGTTGACGCCGACTTCGGCCCCCCGGGTTTGCCGGCCGGCCTGGCTGCCTTGGCTTTGGGTCGTGCGTCTTGCCGACGGGGCCTTGAAACTGCGCTCATGCTGTGTACACGCTCCGCATGATCTCTGCCGGTGTCGTAATCCCGAGCGCGATCTTGCGCGCCCCGTCTTCCTTCATGGTCTTGAACCCGCCCTTGCGGGCCTCTTCGAGCATCTCCGGGGCAGTGGCGCGGCGCAGGATCATCGCCCGGATGGGCTCTGTTATGGTGAGCACCTCGTAGATGCCGGTGCGGCCGCGGAAGCCGGTGTAGGCGCAGAAGTAGCAACCCTCACCCTTGCTGAGCTCCATCGCCGGGTCCAGGCCCATGTCCACGCACAGCGCCGCCTCTTCGCCTTCCGGCACGTAGGCGACCCTGCAGTGCGTGCAGACCTTGCGGACCATGCGCTGAGAGGCCACGCCCAACAGCGCCGATGAAAGCAGGAAGGACTCGACGCCCAGGTCCAGCATGCGGTTCATGGCCCGCACGGCGTCGTTGGCGTGGACAGTCGACAGCACGAGGTGGCCTGTCAGCGCGGCCTGCACGCCGATGTGCGCTGTTTCCGGGTCGCGCATCTCGCCCACCATGATGACGTTGGGGTCCAGCCGCAACGTGGCCCGGAGGCTGCCCGGGAACGTGAGGCCCGCCTTCTCGTTGATCTGGATGGAGTTGACGCCCTCGAAGCGGTACTCGACGGGGTCCTCGATTGTGATGATGTTCATCCGCAGCTTGTCGAGCTGGCCCAGCGAGGCGTAGAGCGTGGTCGTCTTGCCTGCGCCCGTCGGCCCGCACACCAGCAGGATCCCGTAAGGGGACTTGAGCAGCTTGCGGATGGTGCTGACAGTGTCCTCGAGCATGCCCAGCTCATCGAGCTTGAACAGCTCGATGTTCTTGTTCAGGATCCGGAGCACGGCCATCTCCCCGTGGACCGTGTCCGTGGTGGCGGCGCGGACTTCCAACGTGTTCTCGCCGACCCTGGCCGAGAAGTGCCCGTCCTGGGGCCGCCGGCGCTCCGCTATGTCCATCCCGGCCATGATCTTCAGCCGGGAGAGCGCCGCGCCGTGCGCCGCCAGCGGCAGCTTGGCGTACTCCTTGAGGAAACCGTCTATCCGGAACCGCACGCGCACGCGGTCCGCCATGGGCTCGATGTGGATGTCTGTGGCGCGGGCTTTTACGGCCTGTGAGATCAGGCTGTCCACGGCCAGGATGACCGGGCTCTCCTCGGCAGCCGAGGGGCCCTCGGCCGCGACTGTGACCAGCGCGATCTCGCGGACCTCACTGCCAGAGGCGTGCCCCTCCTCCTCTTCGGAGAAGCGCCTGTCCATCGCCTTGATGACGCCTTCGTCCATCTTCCCCGAGTAGTGGATGTCTATGGCCCGGCGGATGTCCTCAGCCGACCCGTGCAGGGTCGTGACTTCCATGCGCGCCTTGAGCTCTAGGGTCTGGATGGCCCGGTAGTCGGTGGGCTCTGCCATGACGACGACCAGGCGCCCGTTTTCCACACGCGCCGGGAAGGCCAGGTACTTCCGCGCCACCGCCTCAGGCACGAGAGAGACCGCGGCGTTGTTGCCTTCCAGGGTCGACCAGTCAAATGTCCCCGCGTCCGTGCCCGGCGCTTTTACCGGCACGGCCGGCTGGGTCGCGGCGGCTGCCTCGGCGCTCTTCAAGCTGCTGCCCTCATCTCTTCCCTGACCTGCCAGGCGCCCTGCGCGGTCCAGCCGTTCTCCATGCCGATCCGCACGGCGTGGGCCCTGTCCCGGGCGGTGAGCTTGGCAAGGATGTTGGTCATGTGGTTCTTCACGGTCCGTTCTGAGATGAACAGGGCCACGCCGATCTCTTTGTTGGCGTGCCCGCCGGCGACCATGTCCAGGATGGAGCGCTCGCGCGCCGTAAGCGGACAGGCCAGCCCGGACGCGGCGGCCCTGCTGGACCGGCGCTGGAAATCGGTTATCACCCTGCTTAGCAATTGGGGCCTTGCGGCGACCTCACGCTGGATCGGCAGTCCTCCCGCCGCGACGTCCAGCAGGGTTGCCACGATCAGTCGGCCCGGCGCTGACTTCGGCAGACACGCCGCGACTCCCGCGCTGAGCGCGAAGCCGACCCGCCCGTCATCAAGCGCGTCTGCCGTGCCGACGATGCCCGTAGCCGGCCGAGCGCCGGATAGACGCTGCAGGAGCTCCATCGCTCGCATGGCAGGGACTGTGAGGTCAATCAAGGCGACGGTAGGCCGGAAAGTGTCCAGTAGGCGGACCGCCTCGTCGGCGTCCTGGGCGCGCCGCACCTCGGTGAAGCGCAGGTCTCCTGAGAGCTCGCCCAGCACCGTCCGCCAGTAACGGTCGTCTGGCTCGACGGCGAGCAGCCTGATTTCTGACATCCCAAACTCCGGTCGCGTAGCCACGCGCGGGTCGCAGGCCGGCCCCACAGGACCGACTTGCTCTCCCGAGTGTGCATCTGGGCCCGGGTGCGCGTCGCAAGAATCAGGTGTGCACGCGGTTTGCGGAAGCAGGCGTCCGGCGGCCGCGCCGGGTACTCCGAAGGTGTTGGAAATAGTGAGACGCGCGCCGCGCCAGTGGACCAAACGGCATGCCCGGCCCGGTCCGGGTGGATGCGCCACCTGACTCACCTCGCGCGTGTCCCTTAAGTAGCCCACATAACTGCCTGTGCCCCGGTTGCCCAAAAGTACCGGTCGGGCCAGTCCTCGCAGACGGTTACGCAGCGGGCCGTCCGGGGCGAGTCTGGACACAAGGCACAGGGCCAAACCATAAACGTGGTATGGAGGAGCACACAGATGCAGAGCAAGACCATCAAGAACCAGCGTGGGTTCACGCTTGTAGAACTGCTCGTCGTGATCGGGATCATCGCCGCCCTGGCCGCGGTCGTCATCCCGAACATCGCGAAGTTCGTCGGGCGTGGCAACGCAGAGGCCAACTCGACAGAGGCGGAGACGGTGCAGGCCGCTATGGACCTGTATATGGCAGACACCGACCAGGACACCGTGACGGCGTTGCTCGTCGGCGCCGCGACGGACGACTTCGACACGTCCGTGCCCGCGCTCTACCCGACGTACCTGCGCCAGACGCCCACCAAGTGTCTCTACTACTGGACAGTCGACGGACTGGTCAGCCAGGGCGCCTGCACGAACTAGCAACAGGCAGACATGACGGGGTCCTAGACCCTGACACCGGCCGGGCCGCCAGCAGTGCAGCCCGGCCGGTTGCTTTTCGCGCCGAGTGCGAATGTCATTCTGAGCGGAGGCCCGCAGGGCCGGAGTGAAGAATCTCTTGCACGCCATCCCAGGCCAACCGCACATCGCGACGGGGACAGATTCTTCGGCCCGCCGGGCCTCAGAATGACAAGGCAGGGCCTCTGCCTTTCATGCGACGCCCTGACGCGCCGTCCTCTGAGCTAAATTCTTCGGCCCCGCCGGGCCTGAGAATGACATGGCGGGCCCTCTGCCTTTCATGCGACGCCCCGGACTGTGGGATTCTCCCACGCAGCACTGGGCTATCCCTCACTTTGCGGCGCTCCAGGTGGGCATAGAGTGTGGAGAACGACCCCCCGCGACTCTCATTCATCCTCGTTCACTCCTTTTTCACAGGTTGGCGCGATGGCTGGCGAAAAAATCCTAATAGTCGAAGACACGGAAGACATCCGCACTGCCCTGCTGACCAGCTTCACCGAGGCTGGCTACTCAGTCCGGGGCGCGGCCGACGGGCCTTCTGCCCTGCGGGCGTTCTACGAGTATCAGCCAGAGCTGGTAATACTGGACGTGCTGCTGCCCGGCGCTTCTGGGTTTGACATCTGCGAACGCATCCGGTCCATGTCAACGGCACCTGTGCTCATGTTCAGCGCGGTCGGCACGGAGCGCGAAAAAGTGACCGCCTTCGAGCGCGGCGCAGATGACTACATCGTGAAGGGCACCGGCATCGCTGAGATGCTGGCCCGCGTCGCCGCGAGCCTCCGCCGGTCGAAGAACCCCGGGCCCGCCGCGCCGGTGAGCAACTACTCAGACGACGTGATCACCATGGACTTCACGACGAGCAACGTTACGGTGCGCGGCAAGCTGGCCGACCTGACGCCGACGGAGTACAAGCTCCTGGCGCTCCTGGTCCGCAACCGCGGCAAGCCGGTGCCGGCCGAGCGCCTGTTGCACGGCGTCTGGGGCCGTGAATACGACACCGAAGAGCTCGTGAAGTGGCACATCGGCCACCTGCGAGCGAAGATCGAAGAAGACCCGGCCCGCCCGAAGCTCGTGGTCACGCGCCGCGGCTTTGGCTATGTCTACGCCGAGCCTCAGGCCGGCACGCAGACGCAGGCCGCCTGAACAACGACGACGGGCCGATGCGCACCGCCTCCCCGCTGATCGCTGGTGTCCTGACTCCGAAGTCCTAGGCCATGTCCTTCATTCCCCCTCCTCTTGCGGGAGACGGGTGCCCACCGCAGGTGGGCGGGGGTGAGCGGTCAAATTGGAGCTCCATTTCGGAGACGGGACACTTCCTGGTACGTGCGGCTGATCTGAACTTGCAACGGGTGGCCGCACCAGAGGCCCGGCCTGCGAGCTGGACCTGGAATGCAAACGGGGGCGCAAAGCGCCCCCGTTCTGTCTCCGTTGACCGTGTACCTCAGCGCAGCCAGCCAGCTCTAGTCGTCGTCATCGTCCACGTACTCAGGAGGCGTCGGGTAGTCCTCGTTCTCATCGTCGTCAGGTATCGGCACAACGAGCTTGCCCTTCGTGATGGATATCGCCCCGCTGACCGGGCCGATCGGGCTGGCGACGTTCGCGATCACCTCTACCCGGCCGCGCATGTCAGCCAGGCCAGCCCGTGTGCCGAAGCCCTGATTGATGTCGAACCGGCCCCTGTCGGTGACGTTAAGCACTATCGGGAAGAGCATGGCGCCAGGCGCACCGGACACACATGGCGAAAGCGCCGGGCTGGGGACTCCCACGACAAAGCAGGCGTAAGTCCCGGTACTTCCCTTCAGGATCTTCAGGGACGCCGTGCCAGCCAGGTGGTCCGGAGCGGAGCCTATCGTCAGGTTGCTGTTGATGTCCCCGAGCAGGTTGCCATTCAGGACCTGGACCGGGAACGGACCGAACGGGGTCGGGAACGGGTACACGGTCTGGGATGTGACCTTCAGTTTGGCGACTGACGTGTGCAGGCTGTTCAGAAACGCGCCAGCCAGCCCGGCATTCGCCGCGGCGCAAGTGACGCCGCCTGTGTTGTCCTCGCACTGCGTGACGCCGCCGAGGACGCCGATC
>CAYWBD010000354.1:0-5436 GCA_964456315.1 uncultured Thermoflexus sp. | reverse complement strand
GGTACATCCTGTCCGTGCGGTCCGAGCACCCGGCGGACAGCGCGGTGAGTCTGACCGCCGAGTCAACGACCGTCCGCCCTGCCAGGCGCTGCGGCGGGTGCGGGACGGCGAAGCTGATCCCCCGTAGGAGCTCATAGTTCTCGTGAAACGACCGGGCGACTTCCTGCAGCACTGACACAGGCCTCCGCAGCCCCAAGTCGACTGCTTCGCCCACGGCCGCAGAGAACACTGGTTCGTCGAGCGCGGCGCGGACCCAGGTATCCCAATGGGCGTCAAACCTCAGGCCGGCGTCTACCTCATCCAGCGATTCGATGACCGGAGGCAGCCATGCCAGGAGCGGGCTGTCCCTCAGCAGGGCCAGCGCGAAGCCGTCAATCGTCTGTACCGCGGCGTCTTCAAGGCGCGCCGACGCAACAGAGGCCCGGGTGCGCTCGTCCGGGCTGGTGCCGGCGTCTCTGGCCCGCTTTTCCAGCGCTTCCCTGACCTTCGACCGCAGTTCGGAGGCCGCGGCACGGGTAAACGTGATCGCTGCGATCCGCTCGATTGGCACGCCGGCCGAAACAACAAGCCCCGCGAAGCGGTTGACGAGGCTGGTGGTCTTGCCTGTGCCTGCGCCAGCCTCTACGAACACGGTCTCGTCAAGGGCGGTGGCGATGCGGTCACGCGCTGGCTGATCGGCCGTTGGGGTGCGGCCAGTGGTCACAGGGCCGCCTCCGCGTCCTCATCGGCGTGAGGCGGGCCGCCCTCGGCAAGCTGCGCGTAGGCGAGGAGCGCCGGGTCGCCGCGCTTCCGTTCCCAGAGCCAGGCCTTGGCCGACGGGCATATTCGCTTGTAGTCGCACCAGTTGCAGTTTTCGTACCCGGACTGTCCTGAACGATTGTCCTGGCTACGTGGACCCGGCCGCGCCGGAAACACACCGGCCGAGACACCATCGTGGATCACGCCCACGACCCGTCGGGCCGCGGCGACGGCGTTGGCCTCGTTGAACTCCTGCGGCGCAGGTATGAGCCAGTCGCCCGCGTTCATCACGAACCAGTAGGCTGCGCTGACGGTTTCCGGCGCCTGGCCAGGTGGCGCCGCCTCTGCGGGTTGTGTCAGGATGGCACGCGCAGCGAGCGCATAAACGGGCAGCTGCAGCCTGGTCCCTCGCAAGACGGGGTCGTCCTTCAGCTTCTTATATGACTCCGGATTTGATGTCTTGTAGTCGTAGACGGCAGCCCGGCGGCCGTCATCGTGAACGTCAATGCGGTCGATGACCCCGCGGAACTGGACCGCGCGGGCTCCGTCAAGCTGTATCGGGACCGCTCCTGCGCCGCCGTCCCCAATTCCGAAGCCCACCTCCGTCAGGATGCGGCCCTGGCCCGTGCCAGCGAGCATCAGTTGTTCGCGGCGCAGCCAGTGAGAGAGCGCCCGCGAAATGTGCCGCTTTTCTATCTCCCAGAGCGTCCGGTGACCCGTGGGGTTCTGGCGTTCGAACTGCGCACACTCTGACGTCGCAGTCCCGGCGAGCAGCAGGAGCTGGTCGGACAGCGACGGCGAAGCGGCCTGCTGCCGCCTGCGCACAAACGTGTCGAGTATCGAGTGTACGAGGCGCCCGCGTTCGAGCGGTGCGATTTCCAGCAACTCCTCGGGGCGGTCGCTTGCCTCGATAGCCAGGACGTGGGCCAGAAAGTACCTGAACGGGCACGCTGCCCAGTCCTGGTAGCGCGTCGGGGACGCTGGCCCCGCCATGCCGGCGTTGCCGGCCGCGGCCTGGCCCCTGACGGCGCCGTCCCACTCCGTCCAGCGCCCGCTGTACCTCGCGTGCTCCAACTTGATAGCGGCGGCCAGCGGACTCCCCGGTGAAGTGACTGTCGGGTGCGCTGACGCATTCCGGCCAGCACTCAGCCAGTTCGCAACGTGCCACACGTCGTACTCATGGCGGTCCGCCGGAGCAGCTCCGGCGCCGGCGGAAAACTCGTCGCGTCCCTGCCACTCTAACCAGGTGCTGCCACGGGCCTTTGCGCCAAGCTCGGTTGCCTGGAGCGTCGGGTCGCCGGAGAGATGTCTCGCCGCCTCGACGAACCACCACGCCGGCCCGGACTCTCTCGTCGCTCCCGGTACAGCCCTGGGCCAGATCAGGAAACGATTGCGCCCTGCTGCCAGCGCCAGGAGGTACTGGCGGAGGTGCGCTGCCCGGCGTTGGTCCCGGAGTGGCAGGAGTTCGCCTGAAGGGTCCAACGCCCGCCTGTCCGGGTCCGGCAACAACGGGTCAGGGTTGTCCTGACCGGGAAAGCCTGGCTCGGCCATCCCGAGCACGTGCACGGCCTCGAACACTGTGCCAGGGGCATCCCGCAGTTGCGCCACGAAGACGCCAGCGCCGAGCCTGCCCCCGCGCCCGGCCGGGCGGCCAAGCTCTTGCACGATGACTTGCGTGAAACGCTCCGGGTCAGGACCGGCGAGACCGGCGTGGTCGAGCTCGCTGACCCGATCAAGCACCTTGTCGATCCGAGTGGCCCTCTCGGACGCCTCCTCCGACTGCTGGACGCCGAGATAGTCGTGCTGCAGGCTCCGCAGCCATGTCACGTGGCTTTGCCAGCCACCCACAGGAGGCGTGGCACGTTCGGCGAAACCGCGCATGAACACGAGGAGCGCGCCGGCCTGCTCGGCGTCGGACTTTGCGCGGCGAGCTGCGGCTTCGTCGCCCTGGTCGGGGTCTTTTGACGCCCGCTCGGCGGCGGCCAGGCTTCCGGTCCGGAACAGGCTCAGGCCCCGCTCCCACCGCTCAAGGCCACGCGTCACGCCGGCCAGGCGGGACACGGCGTCCCACCGGCTGCCAGGCACGAGTCCGCCAGACTCTGGAGACCTGACGGGCGCGGAAGTGAGCCACGCTGCCACGGCGTCCCGGGAGAACTCTTTCCGGGCCTCCAGCAGCCCGGTCAAGAATCGGCCTTCGGGCCATGCCGCCGCCGGCCTGCGGTCCGGGCCGCTGACCGGGATGCCTGCCAGCTTGAGCCCCTCCTCGACCCGTGCGCCGTACGACCCGCCCGGGTGAAAAACAGCGATTTGCCCGAACCTGGTGCCCCGCCTCGCCATGTCGAGCACGTTGCGGACGACCCAGCGCGCCTCTTCGTCGGGCCCTTGCGTGCTGACGAGGCGGGCCTGCCCGCCTGCCGGGAGTCGGACCGGCTCCGGCCCGGCTGCGGGCGCCGGCTCCAGCCTTGGCGTCGACGGGAACAGGCCCTCGTCCGCCGCCCGCGAGCCGGTCGCCACAGCCAGCACCTTCGCGCCGCGGACGCGGGTCAGGGCGAGGACCAGCTCCCGGTACTGCGGGGGCGGGGGCTCCACGAGCAGGACAATGACCGCGCCTAACTCCGGGGGCGCGTAGCCAAACACTTCGATGTGCCGCACCGCGGCCGCGCTGACGTCCGTTCGGTCGTAGAAGCGAGACGAAAGGCGGGTGTATTCGGCGGCCAGCGCTGCCAGTTCCGGAAAGTGCCCGCCCCTTTGCGCGAGGCGTCTCAGGCCGCTCTGGCCAAGCGGCTTCAGCTCTGTGAGTGTCCGGTGCAGGGCCTGGTGGAATGACTCAAGGTGTCTGGCCGTGCCGAGCGGCCCGTCGGGATCGGCCCGGAGCGCCGCCCCGGCCACGAGCTGACTCGCCACGAGCCTCGACAGGGGCAGCTTGCCGCGCAACCCGGTGCCGGTGAGCCGCTCCGCGATGTCTTCGACGCGCACGAAGTCAACGTTGAACAGGCCGGGCCGACCAGTCGCCGCAGCGGCCGTGGCGCGGCGCAGGAAGAAGCTCGAATGGAAGGACGGGGTAACGACTGTGACCTGGGCCAGCGCGTCGTCGCGCTGCGCCTGTGCAATCACGTCCCGGAGCCGGGCGACAAAGCCATCGCCGGCTGGCGCCACTTCCACGTTCGGGCCGGCGGTGGTCATCAGGTCTGCTCAGGGCGTGGCGGCCGGTCGGAAAACGGCCAGAGGGGGAGGTGGCGCCCCCGGCGAGACTCGAACTCGCGCCACCGGCTTCGGAGGCCGGTACTCTATCCGCTGAGCTACGGGGGCCAGGTCGCAATATACCACCGGTCGAGAACGACAACCCCGCGGTGGCAGCCGGTCGCTCCGCGCTCGGCGTCAGGGCTCCGGGACGGACGTTGGCGTCGGCCCGTCTGCCGGCGAGGCCGGGAGATGTCGCAGTCCGCTGCCGCCCTTGAAAACACGCACGAGCAACACCGGCGCCACCACCGTGGTCACCACGGTCATGATCACGGCAACGCCGAACAACTGCCTGTCTACCGCACCGCTCGCCAGGCCTATCCCGGCAACGATCAGGGCGACTTCGCCCCGGGGCACCATTCCCACTCCGACCCTGACTGCCCCCAGCCGGTTGAACCCCACCACGAGCGCAGGCAGACCGGCCCCGGCCAGCTTGCTGATCACAGCTAGCACCGTGATCACCGCCGCGAACACGAGCACCTTCACCAACGATGCCCCCTCGCCGCCGATCGCCGTCAGGTCAACAGGCATGCCGACCATGGCGAAAAAGATCGGGGTCAAGAAGTAGCTGGTATGGCGCACGGACTCGTCGATGCGCTCCTTCATCGGGGTGCCAGACAGGGCCAGCCCGAGCGAGTACGACCCGATGATCATCGCCAGCCCGAAGTACCTCTCGGCAATAGCGGCGGCTGCGATGCCCAGCGCGAGGGCCAGCGCCAACGTCGCTCCGCCGGTCTTGAACCATGTCAATAACTTCGAGATGCGCGGCGCCAGCAGGCTGCCTATGAGCGTCAAGCCCAGCCAGAACCCGACCGCCTTGACAAGGATGATGGCCAGGTCCGTGGCCGAAACGCTGCCTTCCCGGTTGATTCCCACGACCACGGCAAGCACCAGGATCCCCAGGACGTCGTCTATCACCGCGGCGGCGAGCACGGTGACGCCCTCCGGGGTGTCCAGTCGCCGCATGTCCGAGAGGACCTTCGCCGTAATGCCGACGGACGTCGCGGTCATGACCGCGCCGACAAACAGCGCAGGCGCGAGCTCCCGTGCGCTCTCGAAGCTGGCGAACCCAAACCACACCGTCGCGAACATCCCTAGCAAGAACGGGACGATCACGCCGCCGGCCGCAACGCCGGCTGCGGGGCGAGCATATTTGAAGAAGAGCTTGCGGTCAGTGTGCAGCCCCACTTCGAACAGCAGGACTACGGCTGCCAGCTGCGCCAGGAAGAAGAGCTCCTGCGCGACGGGGAGGGCTGACGCCAGGTCTGCAGGCGCCTCGAACAGTGGGCCGACGGGGCCAATCTCCACGCCGCCGAGCGCAAACGGGCTGATGATTACCCCGCCCGCAAGTTCGCCGAGGACGGCCGGGACTTTGAACACGCGCTCTGCCAGCTCGCCGCCGAGTTTGGCTACAACGAGGATTGCCGCCAGCTGCAACGCAAGCTCAGCGACGTGTTC
>CAYWBD010000353.1:0-4395 GCA_964456315.1 uncultured Thermoflexus sp. | reverse complement strand
TGTGTCGGACACCCCAACCTGCGCCGAGAGCCCAGCCGTCGCTTGCATCTCCATAACAGACATCACGTGCCCCGATCTCGCCCTCTGGACTCAGTAATTCCAGGGTCATGATCGTCTCACGTGATCTTGGCAGAGAGGGGTAGCCCAGCGCGCTCAGCCCCCGGTACCCAGCCCAACCGTCCGTCCTGATCTCAGAACTGGGTTCTACGTTCTCCTGGATGAACTTCTCAAGGGTGCTCTTACGTGCGTCTGGAATGCGCCTCAGCCTGACGCGTCCTGCCCGGCCCCCGCGGTCCTCAACGGCGGCGACGACGATTGCCTTGAGGCCCTTTGCCCGGCCCGGCATCCCCGGCTCTTCACCTCCGATGAACGTCTCGTCTACCTCGACGACCCCGCGGAGCTTGTCCCGTTCTTTCCTGACCATAGCCGCCCGGAGCTTACGGAGCATCAGGAAAGCGGTCGCGTAGCTGGAGAGCCCAACCTGCCTGCGGAACTGGACGGCGGAGATGCCAGGAGTGAGCGTAGCTACGAGATAGGCAGCCCAGAACCAGACGCGGAGGGGCTGCTTCGTGCGGTGCATGACCGTCCCGGCGGTCGCTGAGGTCTGCTTGCGGCAAGTCCGGCACTGGAGTAAGTTGCGGCCGTCGATCCAGTAGAAGGTCTTGCCTGAGCACCGCGGGCAGGTAAACCCGTCCGGCCAGCGCGAGGCCATCAGGAAGTCCACGCAGGCCCTCTCTGTGGCAAAGCGCGACTGGAACTCGAATATGGTGTGTGGGAAGTCGGGGCGCGGCATAGATTTCAGCCCCCTAGTTTCAGGTGGCCGGTAAGCCATGTGACCAACAGAGTGATACCGGGTGTTGCAACAAAAGCTAAGAACGCTAACAACGCTTGCTCAGTCTCTGGTGCTTGGAAGGTGAATAGGACGTGATCTCCCGCAGTTTCCTTACCATTTTCAGTCGTGGCCAGGCTCACGGTGAAGTGGTTGCCGCGATTCTCAAGTGCCACACCTTTCGGCCACTCTACGCGCAACTTGGCGTGGCCTTTTTTCATGGTAGGCAGAGAGTCACCGCCCACCCCTCTACCAGCAACGGAGATTTGATACGTACCTCGAATCCCGTCGCGTTGAGGCCGGAGATGTATGAACAGAGGCACGGAACTTCCCTGCCAATACGGCCATATCAAACGGAACGGTAACAACATACGGTAACCGTGAGGACTGGCCTGCATCCGTACGCCCTGTGCTTCGATCACCGGGTAATGCGGCAGCTTTGTACCCCCCTCGCGACGATGGTTTCCGTCGCCGAGAGGGTACCCTGCTACGCCTGCTGAGTCAATAGGATAGCCCAAACCTATGATGACGCCGCAGATCCGGTGTGCTGGCCGCACCGACATGCACCAAGAATTCACATTGGACAGCATGCTCGACAACGTGTTTATTGGTGACGAGCACATTCATGCGCCCTTCTGCCCGCTCATAACTCACAAAACAGCCTGTCGCGGATCCTTTGCGACCGTCTGCATACGTAGTATCGATGTTCACAGTCGTGAAGAAAAGTTGCTCAAGGACAGTCTGAACATCCATGATTTTCCAACGTCTGAGTTGTTTGAGCTTCTTGATGGGTTCATAACGCTTTCGTGATTCTCTACCCCTCCAGCCGCCGCAGGTACTGGCCGACCCAGTCAAAGTCCACGAGGTCTACGTAGGCGTCCTGGAGGGCCTTGGTGATGGGGCCGGGGACTTTGCCGTCGCCGACTTTCGCGCCCTGCACGGACCGCACGCCGGCGATGCACAGGCTCGTTGACGTCAGGAACACCTCGTCTGCGGTCTGGGCGTCGAAGAGGTCCAGGTCCGCCTCCTCGCAGGGGATGTCCAGCTTCGCCGCCAGCTCCACCGCGGTCTCGCGGGAGATGCCGCCCAGCACGTTCTGCGGCCTCGGCGTGCGCATGCGGCCGTCCTTGATGGTGAAGATGTTCGAGCCGATGCCCTCGGCCAGGTTGCCATCAATGTCCAGCAGGATGGCCCAGGCGTCCTTGTTCATGGCCTTGGCCTCAAGGTCGCCCAGGATGAGGTTCAGGTAGTTGTGCGACTTTGCCCTGGGGGACACCGACTGCGGGGGGACCCGGCGCACGCTCGGCACGATCACGTCTATGCCGTCCCGGTACAGGCTGGCCCGCGCCTTCAGCGGCAGCGGCATGCACTCGACGATCACCGTCGGCCCGCCCGCCGTCTCCCACATGTCCCCGCCCACCAGGTCCACGCCGCGCGAGACGCGCTGGCCCACCCAGTAGTCGTCGTCCGGCCCGAGCAGGTGCATGTTGCGGTCAAGCACCTCCATCGTGATGTCCAGCCACTGCTTCTTGGTCAGCCCGGACTCGATCTGCACGTACTTCAGGGAGTCCTGGAAGCGGTCTATGTGCCCTTCCAGCTTGAAAATGCGGTGCCCGAATGTGCGCGTCATGTCGAAGACGGCGTCGCCGTACTTGAACCCACGGTCCCGGAACGGGACGAGCGCCTGGCTTTCGGGGACGATCTTGCCGTTGAAGTAGGCGACGCGCTCCCCGGAGCGCGGCTGCGCCCCCTGTGCGATCTTTGTTGGCGACGTGGACGGTCGTGTAGAGGGCATGGGTGTCCTCCGATAGGGTCGCATCGGGCCGACGAATGTGACAAGAGGTAGCTGTACTGACTCATGCAGGATGTTAGCCGCGTGCTGCACCGCAGACAAGCGGGTCGTTCGTGCTGAGAGTGCCGATGCACAAGCTCGGGCACGCCCGACATCGACCGCCCCGGACCCGGTCACGGCGCCCCGTTCCACACCGGTCCTGCTCCTACGGGGGGCCAGTGCCCGGCAGCCCGGCCCTGAGCACCCTTCGAGAACCTCAGGGCGCTCAGTCAGCCGGCGCGTCCCCGGCGTCAACAAGTGCCCAGTAGTAGAAACTGTGGCCGCTCGCCGAACCCAATGGCGCCTCGAACCGCAACCTCGTCGTATCGCCCGTGACCATGTTCGCCGGGATGACGAAGCTGTCCTCGGCGAAGATGAACCGGGCCGGGGGCAGGTCCCACAGGCCGGCGTCCTCCCCGTTCACGAACACGCGGACCGTGCCCCTCACGCCTGCGTCGTAGCGCTTCAGGACGACCAGGCGGTGGCCGGGTACGGAGGCGACGGTGAACTCCTCGGCACTGGTATAGGTCCGCGCCTCGTCGATCACAGCCGCCGTGGAAGTGACCCTGAAGAACCGGGACACCGTGGCCCCCGCCCCCGTGAGGCTGTAGCCGTGGGCCGACTCTGATTGGGCAGCCGGGGCGCCATCATTGCCGGGGTCGACCTGGTCGATGACTACCAGCCCAAGCGCGCCCACGTCGGTTGCTGCAGGCCGATCACGATCCAGGCTGGTAACCTGCGGCTGTCGACTGACCCGGTAGACACTTAGTGTGACGCCCCCGGCCACGCCGTCCCGCCCAGCGCCCTGGTGCACCAGGGCGCCGTATGGCCAAGAGTCGATATAGATGTCGCTCCACGCGACCACGTAATCGAGCCGGGCCTCCTGCGCGTAATCAAGCGCAGGTCGCCCGATCGCATCGTGCGTGTGCAGGCCCGTAAGGTCGAACGTCGGACGGCCGCTGAAGTAGGCCAGCGCGCCGGCTGAGGTCGCCCCGACGCGGGCCCCCTCCGGCGTGTTCAGCCGCACCCATTCGGTGGCAGCGACCTGGGATTCCTGCACGCCACGGGCGTCCCACGAATGCTCCCTGGTCAGCCGCAGCCAGTCTGGGACAAACGTGACCAGAGGAAGTACCGCCAGGGCGACCAGGACCGCCGCCAGTCCGGTGTGGAACACCCGCGCCTCCCGGGGGTCCGCCGGCGTCTTGATCCGCTTCCAACGCGCCATCAGCTCCCACACGGCGTGCAACCCGGCCACGTACAGCACGACCAACGCAGGCACGGCGGCGTCGAGGTACCGCCGTTCCCCAGACCCCCACGCCTCCGGCCCCAACGGAAGTGTCACCGCCACCGCCCAGGTCAGCGCGACCGGGAGCGCGATGAGGACTAGCGCGCCCAGAGGCCTCGCCCGGAGCGCCCAGACGACGCCCAGCGCCAGCACCGGCCCGCTGACAAGGTAGACCGCCCCGCGGAACATGGTCAGATGGTGGAAGTACCCCGACAGGGCCGCGCCTATGTTCTCGGCAGGCGCCAGCCCGAGCCCCTTCGGGCTGACCAGGAACGCGTTGGGGAACAGGGTGCCGTTGACCGTCGAGTTATAGACGGCCCAGAGCCCGCCCAGTGCGACCGCCGGGCCAATCAGAGCAGCCAGTTCTTTCATGTCTTCCCGGCTCAAGAGGTCGCGACTGTCCCGCTGCCAGACCCGCCGAACCGCCGTGGCGCCTGCGACCGCGGCCAC
>CAYWBD010000352.1:0-9690 GCA_964456315.1 uncultured Thermoflexus sp. | reverse complement strand
CAGGCGCCCTGGGGCTTCCGGCAGAGACCGGGGGATGAAACTAAATGGTGCACAAGACAAAAAGGGGCCGCAGCGGCGTCCTGGCTCCTGCCGGGAAGCCTGCATTGGACGAGCCCGACTTCCGCCCCACCCTTTCCAAGTATGACCTCGGTGTCGAGGACGAGGAAGAGGGAGGGGCTGAAGAGCCGTCGAAGTCCGTCAACCGTTCTGAAATGGACGTCTGGGAGGCGGCGCGGGCCGGTGAGTCCGCCCACCTTGCTGAAACATGGATTGACGAGCAGGCGGGCTCCGAACTCACGGAAGACACGGTACGGATGTACCTCCGTGAGATTGGTCGGGTTTCGCTGCTCACGGCGAAAGACGAGGTCGTGCTGGCCAGGGCCATCGAGCTTGCGCAGTGGCTGGAAAAAATAGGCGACGGAGCCGAAGCTGCCACCGGGACGACCCCATCGACCATCGAGTTGGCTATTGCGGTGCTCGAACGCCTGGCTGGCCTCGACGTTGTGCGCCCGGTCGCAAAGTACCTCGGGCTAGGCGAAAAGGTCCGCCTTTCCGAGTTGCTGGCAGACCCCAACCTGCGCCAGATCATTGACGGTCGCAGGGATGAGACGCTGATCTTGTACCTCTCAGACGCCATGGGCCT
The DNA here is from genome assembly GCA_964456315.1 of uncultured Thermoflexus sp. Lineage (GTDB taxonomy): Bacteria > Chloroflexota > Dehalococcoidia > Lucifugimonadales > Lucifugimonadaceae > SHXW01. The sequence continues at coordinate 9,047 of CAYWBD010000352.1, read as the reverse complement.
CGACCCAGACGTGGCGCACACGAAAGTGGTCGCCCTGTCCGTCCTGTCACGTCTGGTGCCAGCAGACCTGCCCGAGGTGATCGGGATGGACCCGCTGGTGATCGACATCCCGAAGACCATTAAAGCCAAGAAGTTCGAGAAGGAGATCGCCGCGGCCGAGTCCCTCCTCGCGGCGCACTTTGGCCGGGTCCGGGAAGAAGGCGACAAGGCTCGCCGTCACCTGGGCGAGGCAAACCTCCGGCTGGTCGTCAGCGTCGCCAAGAAGCACCTGAACCGCGGGCTTTCCATGCTGGACTTGATCCAGGAAGGCAATATCGGCCTCATGCGGGCAATCGAGAAGTTTGACTTCCGCAAGGGCTTCAAGTTCTCCACGTACGCGACTTGGTGGATCCGCCAGGGGATCACGCGGGCCATCGCCGACCAGGCGCGCACCATCCGCATCCCGGTTCACGTAGTTGAGACTCTGAACAAGATCATGCGTGCACGACGGGAACTCGGACAGGAGCTGAACCGGGAGCCGTCTATCGCTGAGCTGGCGGCCCGCGTCATGCTCCCGCCTGAGCGGGTGTCCGAGATACTCCAGATGTCCCAGGAGCCGGTGTCCCTGGAGACGCCCATCGGCGAGGACGCCGAGAACGAGTTGGGCGACCTGATCGAGGACCGCACCGCGCCTGCGCCGGCCGACGTTGCGGCGCAGTCGTCAGTACGCCGCCAGGTGGATGAAGCGCTCAGCAACCTCACCGACCGGGAACGCAAAGTCCTGGAGCTGAGGTTCGGCCTGGCAGACGGACGCCCGCGGACGCTTGAAGAGATTGGCGGGGAGCTAAACCTGACTCGTGAGCGGATACGCCAGATCGAGCGCAAGGCGCTCGGGCGTCTGCGCGGCGACACGCACGTCCGGGAGCTTCGGGAGCTTCTGGCCTAGAGCCTATGACCGGGATCCTGACCCGGTCGCCAGGGGAACGCTTCCGCGCTGTGCCCCGCCCTACCCTACTTGACCCCCACGCCTTCGACGTGGACGAACGCGAAGAACGCGTCCGGCGTGCGGCCCCACTGGCGCCAAGCCTCCCCGATCTGCGCAAGATCGGCGTTGGTTGCCAGCCCGTACTCGACCGCTTTGACGCCGATGTTCGACTCCGTCGTCCTGCTGGCCCAGGACTCTCCGTATGCCTGGGTCGTTTCCCTGCCGGGGAACACCCAGGTTGACGCAGACATCGTGACACCGGCGAACCCGGCCTCCAGCAACCAGGACCTGACCCGCCTGCCCGCATCGGCGTCGCCGCCATTGCGGCGGGCCACTTCGTGGTAAAGCGCCAGGAACCGGTCGAGCCGCTCCATCCGCGGCCAGATCATGGTCGAGCCCCAATCAACCTCCCGGACTCCGATCAGCCCTCCCGGCTTCAGCACGCGCCACGCCTGGCGGAGGGACTCGACGGGCCGGGATAGGTGCTGGAGCACCTGGTGCATGTAGGCCGCATCGTAGGACGCGTCCGGGAACGGCAGGTCGTAAGCGCTGCCCTGCTCGAAGCGGACGTTATCAACCTTGCGGGCCAGGGCGGCCTCACGGGCCTGCTTGATGACGGGCTCTCCCATATCGATGCCAACGACGTGGCCCGGCGCCACCGCCTCGGCCAGCCCGATCGTGATGCTGCCCGGACCGCAGCCGATGTCGAGCAGCGTCATCCCGGGCCGCAACCTCGGCAGAAAGAACGCCGCTGCCTCCTGTGCAGTGCGGGCAGCGTGTTGGCCCACCGCTGCCGGGTGGTAGCCGTGTGTGTAGGTCTCGGCCTGTCGCCCTGGTCCGGTCAAGCTCGCCCTCCTCGCGGGGTGTCGATCAGTTGCCGGTCCGTCGGATCGAATTGGCCTCAGCGTGGCCGCCGGTCTACGCCGGCGACCGTGCCAGCTGGCCGTTCCACGGGCGGTGTCGGGCTGACCGAGCGGCCGCTGAGCCCTTCCGTCGAGGGTAGTTCCAGTTGCCCGGCTGCGGTCTCTTCAGCCGGGCGAGCGTGGTGCCGGTGGATGTCTGCCGAGACTGCGACGGCGTGTGTCCGCCGCCACAGCCAGTAGCCAGCCTCGACGGCCACAAGCGTGGCAACGCCGAGCAGGACCACGGCGCCGCCAGGGGCGACGTCGGCGTAGTAGGAGATCACAGTGCCGCCGACGGCCACGGCCACGCCAACCGCAGAGGCAAGGACCACGGTCTGCGCCAGCCCCGTCGCAAGTCGCAGGGCAATCAGCGCCGGGACGACGAGCAGCGCGCCGATGAGCAAGACGCCCACGATCCTCATCGACACCGTAATTGTGGCCGCGGTCAGCACGGCCAGGCCGATGTTGACCAGCCGCACCCGGACGCCGTTGATGCGCGCCAGGTCTGGGTCGAACGCGGCCTGCGCCAGGTCTGAGTAGAACCAGGTGAAGAAACAGGTCGCGACCACCATGATCCCGCCCACTAGCCAGAGGTCCCCCGCGGCGACCGTAAGCACCGACCCGAACAGGTAGCCGAACAGCGAGGCGTTGAAGCCGTCAGCCAGGCTCAGGACGATCAGGGCAATGGCCAGCGCCCCGTACAAGAACACCGCCAGCGCGGCGTCACCTGGCAGCATCCTCCTGGCGCGCAGCTCCTCGATCGAGGCGGCGGCCAGCGTAGTCGTCGCCAGGGCCACGGCAGGCGGGTGGACGCGCAGCAGGACGCCGACCGCCACGCCCGCGAAGGCGACGTGGGACAACGTGTCCGAAATGAGCGAGAGCCGGCGCAGGACCATGAACACCCCGAACGCGGGCGCCAACGAACCGACGAGCGCGGCGCCAATCAAGGCCCGCGCCATGAAGTCGTACTCGAAAATGCCTGGCATCTGGGGGCCTGCGGGTTGGGGAGCTGTCCCCTAGCGGTGCTCGTGTAGGGCGTCGTGGACGAGGATGTCGACTGGGAAACCGTAGAGCTGCGAAAGCTCCCGGTTGGTGAGCTGGTGCACCGGCCCGTGGAACACCATGGCGCAGTTAATGCAGGCGCACGTGCTGGCTTCACGGATCACCGCGCCGATGTCATGGGAGACCAGGACCACCGTGAGGCCCATCTCCCTGTTCAGCCGGCGCAGCAATACGTGGAACTGCTCCTGGCCCGCGGCGTCAACTCCTGCGACGGGCTCGTCGAGCATGAGCAGCTCAGGCCGGCGCACAAGGGCGCGTGCGAGGAGCATGCGCTGCTGCTGACCGACTGATAGCTCTGACACCCGGCGCTTCGCTAGCGCGCTGATGCCGACGGCGTCCATCGCCTCAGCGACCTGGGCGCGGCGGGCGGAGTCAAAGAGGGCTGGAAGGCCCGGCCCGCGGTAGAGCCCGAAGTCAACGACCTCTCGGACTGTAGCGGGGAAGCGTGCCTGCACGGCGTCGACCCGCTGCGGGACATATCCCACCCTGGTCCAGTCTCTGAACCGGGACGACGGGCGGCCAAAAAGCAGCACTTCGCCGCGCGTTGGGTTGAGCAGCCCGAGCGCGAGCTTCAGGAGCGTGGTCTTACCGGAGCCGTTGGGGCCCAGGATGGCCATGAACTCCCCGCGCCGGACCGAGAATGTGATCTCCTCGACAACCGGCTCCGCGCCGTATGCGAACCAGACTCCGCGGTATTCCAGTGGAGTGGCGGTCTGCCCCGCAACGTCGATAGGAGCCTCTGAGACCCGGTGCGCGGCAACAGCTCCGTTTTTGATCTGGTGCGTCATGTGGTTGCAGGCGCGCGTTGAGCGCGAGTGGCCGCCGGGATAGGACGGCGGTCGTTGACCTGGCATTGCGGGCACACTATCAACAGCTCCATGCGGTGACCGACGATGCGCCCTGGGATGTCGCGGCCGACGGCGCGGACGAGCTTTTCAGCAGTGGCGTCCCGAAACTCGCCGATTGTGCCGCAGCGGACACACACGGTGTGGTGGTGGTGCTCTCGTTCTGACAACTGGTACCTGGGCGCTCCATCCGGCATGGGCAGCTTGCAGATCGCACCCGCTTCGAGGAGCAATTTCAGGGTCCGGAACACCGTGGCGCGCCCAACACCCGCCAGCCCGTCACACATTGCCTCGGCAGTGAAGCCGTCGCCACTGCTCAGCGCGACCGCTTCAGCGACCCGGCGTCGCGGCCCGGTGAGCCGGTAGCCGCGCGACTCCAGCATGCCGAGGACGTTGTGCCGTTGTGGAGTGGCCGTTTTCATGACGCTGACGCCTGTCCGGCCCTGGCGAGTTGCAGGCCATTTCTAATTGATACAGGATATCAACTGGCGGCGATGCGGGTCAACCGGCGAAACCATTTGCCTCGCGCCGGCGGTCAGCGGTCAGTCGTAAGTCAGGCTGGCTGCATATGCCAGCGCGACCGCCGCTGCGACGCCTGCACCGATCACCGCCGCAGATAGCGCTGGCCCTGGTCTGACCTCTGCGGTGCGTGCGACCGCGCCGATGAAGAACCGACCGTCCGGTCGCGGCGCCCTCTTCTCGTATGGCACCAGGGCCGCGCCCAAGATGGCGCCGCCGATGAGGCCGCCGATGTGCGCGGCGTTGTCGACCCCGGGGAAGACGAACCCGAAGACGAGGTTGACGCCGATCAGGAACGCGACGGACGTCAGCGCCTGGCGCCCGAATGACCCAAGCAGCCGGCGGTTGCGGAGCAGGTAGGCGGCCAGCGCGCCGGCGACGCCAAAGACGGCGCCGCTCGCCCCGACGCCCAGCGCCGGCCCGGCCCAGAAGCTGGCGATGTTGCCCAGGACGCCCGAGAGGAGATAGACACCGAGGTAGTTGGCTCTGCCCAGGAGGCGCTCGACCGTGCCCCCGAACGCGATCAGCCCGATTGAGTTCGCAATGACGTGTAACGGCCCGGAGTGGAGGAACACGGGCGTAACAAGCCGCCACCACTCGCCGTCGAGGATGGCGCGCCCGGACTTAGCTCCAAAGCGAAGAAGGTTCTCCGGGTCCTGAGAACCGCCGGTCGCTTCCAGGACGACCCACAGCAGCACGTTGATGCCGACAAGGCACCACGTGACTGGAGCTTCACGGAACCCCGGAGCCGCACCCAGGACCACTCCTGCGCCAGGTCGACTCAATAAGGCCTCCTTGACGGACTCCGGCGCCGACGGGATTTGCCAGGCCGTTGGCCACGGCACACCTGGACGCCACACTATAATTCTGTCGGCCCGCCTTCCGCGGCAATCCCTCAGCTCGCAGCGTCGCGGTCGTTGCGTCCACGCCATGCAAACACAGGCCACGCGTCGGACAGTGCTCATTGTGGACGATGAGGAGTCTGTCCGTGCCGCGCTTACCGCATCCCTTGAACTGCTCGGGGAGTTCGAAATACGCATTGCCCCGGACGGTGTGAGCGGGCTGCGGATGCTAGATGAAGCGCGCCCGGACATACTCTTGCTGGACCTGGTCATGCCGGACATTGACGGGTTGCAGTTCCTCCGCGCGATGCGCCAGCCTCCGCGGACGTTCCGGCCGGGGACCGTCGTGCTGATGACCGCCCTCCCGGACCCGTTCCCCGCTTCGCAGCTGGCGGAGTTTGGGGTTGACTCCCTCCTCGCCAAGCCGTTTCAGCTGCGTCATCTGTCTGACGCGCTGCGGATGGGCCACAGTCCGGGTGACTGAGCCGGACCGTCGGGTTGCCGCCGACCGGGGTCCGCAGGGCAACGGGGGCAGAAACGACATGTAACGGCCATTTTGACGACTCCGGCGCGGCAGATCACAGTCTGAGAGAATGCGTCGGGCCGTGGTCCGGTCTCTGACGCAAGTTCACCTGAGAGGCTCGGCCGAGCGTGATCGTTCCGAAGTTTCCTGCGACGGGGCAGCTCACAGCGCTTGTCGTTGATGACGACGATTCCATCAGGGAAAGCCTGCTGGCCTATCTTGAGGAATTTGGGTTCAAGAACATCTTGGCGGCAAAAGATGGTGCGGCAGCGCTAAGGATATTGGCCACTTCTGCTCCCGATGTTTTACTGCTTGACTTGATGATGCCTGTCACCGACGGGTTCGAGGTGCTGAAGGCCATCCGGACGGGCAAGACCGCTGGAAGGCCGGGCAGAGTCATAGTGCTCAGCGCGCACAGTGACCGGGAAATGGCGACCCGGGTCATTCAACTTGGCGCTGACGGATATATCGGGAAGCCGTTCACGGACGCCGACCTGATGGCTGCGCTCGGGCTGAGCGACCGGGGCCCGCTGTCGAACTAAAGGCCATCCAGAGTATTTCATCCTGAACTTGTTTGGCTCTGTTGACATCACGCACGGCATGAGATTGTCGTACGGGTCCGGCGTGGCGTGTCCTCAGATCGGATGACCCTTCATGTCAACAGAGCCAACTTGTTTCAGGATCTCGGTCTGAGTTCAATGGCTGAGTTTCTGGATGCCCTCCAGCGTCCCCCTGGGGGACGTCGAGGTCGTTGCACCCGAATGCCGAGCCCGACGGGGCCACGTCGCAATCAGTCCGCGAGGTGGAGCCTGTACGTCCCGCGACGCCGTTGCCGGCGGGTCCAGGGTCCGGATGAATCGCCAGAGCCATTGGAGGGTAGGTCGTAGTTTGCGCCCATTGCTTTATCGTGAATCTTGCGTCATTATTCTCTGTGCCAGTGCGCAACCGAACACACCATCAATTACTGGACGCAGAATGCAATACGTGGAGAGAAGCGCGAATGCCGATTAGTATCGTCGAGGCCGACTACAAGAGCCTGAAGCGCGTCGCCAAGACGGGCCGTGTCAGGGCCAAAGACACACAACTGATAATCAAGGCCATTGGGGAACTATCTCCGGGGAAGGCTAAGGCGCTAGTCGCAGAACGCGGGGAAACACCGCAGAAGCTGCGAGCCCGTCTGGCGTACTCGGCCCGAATTGTCGGCGTCAAGCTGCGGGTGGCGGTCGATGAGAACCGTGTCCTCTTCGCCCTTCGTGGTGGCGCAGGCGCCAAGGCCCGGGGCGGCGCAGCGGAGCGCAAGCGGGCAATCCAGCAGAAGGCGGTCCAGCTCGGCAAGGGCGGGAAAAAGACGTTTACAGCCAACGATGTCTTGAAGGCCCTTGAAGCCGATGGCGTTACTTTCGGCATGGCGCGCCCCGCGACGATGGTGGGCGCCGTGCTGCGGAACATGAGCGAGTTCGAGAAGACTGCCCGGAATACGTTCCGGTACCGGGGCTAGAGGACATCCAGAAAATAGTGCTGGCAGAAGGACCCTCTCCCCCTTCCTAGACCGTCCCCCATCGAGGGAGAGGGGATTCCCGGACGACCATTTGCCATTAGGCCCGCGCTGGAGGACCTCTGGCCATCAGCCTCGCGGCTATCGTGAGATGAGCCCCCTCGTTCAACTGGAGGGGGCTCAGTCTTTTCCAGCCGCATTCTGCCAGCCGGATACATCATTCGTGACCGCCCTACGCCTTCGGCCGCGGCCGGACACGTCTTTCGTGACCGACTCAGGTCTTCGGCGGCGGCCGTCCCTTTGCCATGACGAAGCTCAGGGCGGCGCCTGCCCCAATCAGCACAAGGGCCAGCGACGCTGCCCTCAGGCCGGTGTGCCAGATCATGAAAGCCGACGCCGCTGCGCCCAGCACGGGGAGCACCGGGACTCGGCCGATGGTGACGGGGCTCCTGAACCCGCCCGCCGGTGTCGCGTCCCGGTACCGGAGCCATACCAGCGAGCCGTTGACGACCACGAACCCGGCGAGCACGGCTGCGTTTGACATCTGGGCGACGTCGCCAATATCGCCCCCCAATGAGGCCAGCGCGGCGCCTGTCACAACGAGGAGCACTGCCGCAACCGGCGTGCCCCGCTGACGGGCAACCCTCGACAGACCAGTTGGCAGCGCGCCTGCACGCGACATCCCGTACGCCTGCCTCGACGCGGCGAGAAGGCCAAATAGCACGGTGTTCGCGGTAGCGAAGAGGGCGATCGCCGTCAGCAGCCGGGACAGCTCCGCCCCGGTGGCCCGTTCGACTACCAGGGCGAGTGGGGCGTCTGACCCGGCAAGGTCGCGCCAGCTTACGGCGCTGACCGCGGAGATTGCCACAACGATATAGAGCACAGTCGTGATGGCGACTGCCATCAGGATGGCAATGGGCAAGGTGCGGCGCGGCTCTTTCGCTTCCTCGGCAAGGTTGGCCATCTGCTCGAACCCCAGCACCGCGAAGAAAAGCAGGGCCGTCGACTGCAGCACTCCAGTGGCGCCGAGCGGAAACTCGAGAAGGCTGCGCTCGCCGATGAATGGCACCGAGACACCGATCGCGAGGAACAGGCCGCCAATCTCGACAAGCGCGAACACGACGCCAATGCGCACCGACTCGCGGACGCCCCAGAGCAGGACGACCCCTGCTCCGGCGATGAGAAGCAGCGTGATGGGCGCCCGCGGAGCGCCGGTTAGTTCTTTCAGGTAGCCGGCAAAGCCCAGCCCCACTGCACCGGCCTGGACCATCGCAGCGCAAAGCATGGTCCAACCGGCGATGAAGCCGGCCCGCGCCCCGAACGCCCGCCTGGCGTACTCAAATGTGCCGCCCGCCTTCGGGAATGCGCTTGAAAGCTCGGCGTAGCTGAGGCCGGTCAGTCCAGCGGCGACGGCGGCCAGCGCGAACGACAGCCACAGCCCGCTTCCCGCCTTCTCTGCCGCGGCGCCGATGAGGACGTAGACGCCTGCGCCAAGGACGATCCCGACCCCAGTGGCAGTAAGGGAGAATGCGCCCAGGCGACGCTGGAGTCCGCCGGCCGTTGAGTCTGGTGTCCCGTCGGCGCCGTCCGGGCCGGGCATCGCGTCAGTGCTCACGCTGCGATCATCGCACCATCAGTGTGTGTGGGGTTAGCCGGTCCGCGTGGCCGTTGCATGATGGCTGTCAGTCAGCGTCCCGGGAGGGTGTGAACCGAGCCCGCTGGTCTCTTGTCCGGCATTCAGACGGTGGCCCGCCTGCGTGCACGCCACTCGTGGTCCAGGGTTGAGTAGACCTCGAGGTCGTGGTAGCCGGTGGCGGCCAGCCCGGCGCCGCGCAGCCGGCCCTCGTGGACGAACCCGAGGCGCGCTGGGATGTTGCGGCTTCTGGCGTTCTCGG
>CAYWBD010000351.1:0-7743 GCA_964456315.1 uncultured Thermoflexus sp. | reverse complement strand
TGTGTCGGACACCCCAACCTGCGCCGAGAGCCCAGCCGTCGCTTGCATCTCCATAACAGACATCACGTGCCCCGATCTCGCCCTCTGGACTCAGTAATTCCAGGGTCATGATCGTCTCACGTGATCTTGGCAGAGAGGGGTCTTCGCCTGCCATGAAGGCGGCAGTGGCGAGGGTGAGTGCGGAGCCCGCGCCCGCGGTGACGTACGCCGCGGGCACGCCGACGATCCGTGCAATGAAGTCGCCGGCCTTCTCCTCAAGCTCCCAGAGGGGGACGTAAGCGGAGTCGGCCCGCTGCATGGCCTCCTTCACTTCAGGGACTGGCGTGGAGCCTCCGAGGTGCGTGACCGAGCCGATTGCGTTGATGATGGGCTTCGCACCGAGCTCCTTGTAAATGTCTCCGAAGTCGTCCTTGGGTTTCGTCGCGCTGATACCGGCTGCCAAGTGTCACTCCTCCGCAAGTTAATCTGTTGCTGTGACCGTTGTGTCCGATGTGAGGCCACAGCGGCGCGGATGTTACTCCTCCTCTCCGCGAGGGCTTGTGGCGCCGTTCACGATGATTCGGGGGTGCCAGAGGTCCCGGCCGGGCATGGAGCCGGCGCGCTGATCGGTCAAATTCAAATCATTGCCGACAGATGGACACGCAACGGACGAGGCCACGACCGCGGTCCCCTTCGTCACCTCCGTCAGGCAGGTCCGGACCACAAACCCTCTGGATGCAACGCGTGCTGAACGCGCTCGGACTGCGATAAAGTTACGGCCTTGAAAAGCCCTGCCTGGCGGCGTGACGTGGGGGTCCATATGCCATCGCTCGATGCCCTCGTAAGAGACCCGTATGCAGCGTTGGGTGTGAGGAAGTTCATCAACGCCACATGCCACTGGACCAAGTTCGGCGGCACGCTCATCCCGGGCGACGTGCTTGACGCGATGAGAGAGGCTGCCAAATGGCACATCGACATAACGGAGCTCCAGAAGGCAGCCGGCCGGGTGATCTCGCAGTACACCCATGCTGAGGATGGCTACATCGTGTCCGGGTGCGCCGCGGCCATGCTCGTTGGCACGGCGGCGGTCCTCACGGGCAAGGACCCGGCCAGGATGATGCAGCTGCCGGACACGACGGGGATGAAGGGCCTGTGCGTCGCCAAGCGCTTCGAACGGCGAAAGACGCCCGACGGTCGCGAGTACGCCCACTACGGCTACGCCCACGCGGTAAAGACCGCCGGCGTCAAGTTCGTAGAGGTAGGCGACGGCGAGACAGTCACCAGAGACGAGTTTGAGAAGGCCCTGAGCCCTCAGGTGGCCCTCGTCTACTGGGTCGGTTATGCCCCTGCCGGTGACCTGCCCGTCGGGGAGATGATCGACATCGCCCACAGCCACGGCGCAAAGGTCCTCATAGACGCCTCGAACTCCTTGCCTCCCCGGGAGAACCTCAACCGCTTCATCGACCTCGGCGCAGACATCGTCTGTTTTTCGGGAGGCAAGGGACTACAAGGGCCGCAGGGCGCGGGCATCATTGCCGCCCGCAGGGAGATCATCGAATCGGTCGCCATGCAAGCTGCCCCCACGCAGGGCATCGGGCGGGTGGGCAAAGTGAGCAAGGAAGAGATCGTGGGCCAGATTGCCGCACTTACGATGTGGGCAGAGCAGGATGATGAAGAGCGCATGACGGAGCATCACCGCAAAGCCCGGCTGCTTGCGGACGCTGTGCGCGGGCTCAGGAACGCGGATGTGACCATCGTGTTCCCGGACCACTACCAGAGGCCGTACCCAACAGTGCATGTGAAGGCGCTGCCCGCGAGCGGAATGAACGCGAAGGCGGTGCTGGATGCCCTGCATGCGGGCGAGCCAGCTATTGCTGGAATGGGGCACTCCGACCCCGCCGTGGTCCGCCTGGACGTCCGGCTGTGCGAGGAAACCGAAATCAAGGCCGTGGCAAAGAGGCTGCAGGAGATCTTCTCGGCGAAGCGCTAACGCCGCTGTTTGCCAGGCTTCCCTCAGGCGCGAGGCGATGGCTTGCGCGATGTCGCGGCGACCCACCGCTTGAGAAGCTCGGTCGCCTCAAGTTCCAGGTCTTCGCCCGTGCGCCGTGGCGTCCCCAGATGCTCCGGATGGATGAACCCTGAGTACCCGGCTCCTACAAGGGCACCCAGGATCGCGCTAAAGTCCAGTTGTCCGGCCCCAGGGAACATCTCGCGCGCAGCGGGCCAACGGGCGTCGAGGTCACGGACCTGGGCGAAGTGGACCTTGCCCGCGAACCTACGGACCTCTGCGACCGGGTCTGAGCCCGTGATGTACATCCCGGTGCAAAGTGTCACCCCGTTGGACGGACTGGGCACAGCCTGGATGATCCGGGCAACCTCCCCGGCCCGCCGTACCAGGTACGGCCCCTGCCAGCCCTTCTTGCGGTAGGTCCGGTAGTCGTGCTCGGTCACGCCTTCGGCGACGGCCTCATCTCTCAAGCCCAGGGGCAGGCACCTCCAGATACCGTGGTTGGCCAGCCGCACACCTGACTTCTCTGCCTGAGGGACCACCTCGCGGTAGTAGGCGATGAGGTTTGACCAGTACAGCTCGTCCTTTGCCGCGTCCGCCGGCATCGGGACCCCGACGTAGTGCAGCTGGACACCAATGCGCAGCCTGCCCTGCAACTCAAGGGTTTTCAGCGCACCTTCGACCTCTCTCCGGTGCTTCGTGATGTCCTCGACGATGGATGGGTCGGGTCCTTCAGGCCGTTCCCAGCCGACGCGGCTGTTCAGCGCAGACACGGTCACGCCCGCGCTCGCGAGCCGCTCGCACACACCGCTGAGGTAGGCAGCGTCGGGAGTGAAGTTCTCGCGGTACCCGGGCATGGGGTCGACCGCCAGCGTCACATGCCTGACACCGAGCTGACGGCAGCGGGCGATGATCTCCTCGGGCCGCGTCAGTCCGGTCGCGAGTCCGACGTCCATAACGCCTCCATTTGCCCGGCTCGGTGCGGTCCCAGTCGCGAAGGCTGGCGGCGACGGAGCCGGTCCGTGGTCAGCGCGCCTTCCGGGCGGGTTTGGCGGGGCCCGGCCTGCCAAGCCGAAGCACCCGTGCGAGGTTGCCGCCAAGGATGGCGTCCTTCTGGCCGCGGGTCAGTCTGTGCATGTGACGGTCGAACAGGACTCTTGCCAGTTCAGGTGGCTGGTAGGGGCCGTTGGAGCCCATGAGAACGCGGTCGGCGCCAACCGCGTCAACAACGTCCTGGATGTACTTGTTGTTGAACACTCCCGCCGATTCGGTGACAGTGTTCTTCGCACGCATCATGGCCGATACAAGCTGTTCGCTTGCGCCGGGCCAGCCGTTGATGCCGCCGAAGCCCATGTGCCCGATGATGAACGTGTTTTCTGGATAGTCGACCGCGATGTCCGCGAGCATGTCAGGCAGGCACTGCTCCCAGGACTCCTGACCGGTGTGTGCGTAGACAGGGATGCCCAGCCTGGTCGCCGATTCCACCACGGGGTCCAGGAGTTTGCGGTCAGAGAGCAGATAGTTGTCGTCGAGTGTGTTCAACTTCACGGCCTTGAAACCATGCTCCTCGACCCACATCTTCAGTTCGTCCAGCGCCTTCTGGCCGCGCCGCGGCTTGACCCGGGCAAACCCGAAGAACCTGTCCGGATAGGACTTCACAGCGTCCGCGATGCGTCGGAGGTCCGGCTTGAAGTCCTCTTTTGCTCCATTGCCGGGCGGGGCCACCAGCGTGGCGTCTATGCCCGACTTGTCCATGTACTCGACCCAGGCGGGGCCGTCGAAGGGGACGGGCAGACCGTGTTGTTTCCAGACCGGGTTGTTGCCGAGGTACGCGTGTGCGTCGTAGACCTTTGTCACTTCGCCTGCCCCCTCTTCGCTGAGACTGCAGGGCGTTTGGACGCGTCAGGCCTCGTCTTCAAAATCCAGCGTTCGAAGTTGCCGCCTGCTACTTTGGCCTTTTCAGCTGCGCTGAGTTTGCCCAGGTGCTTCTGAACGAACAGGCGGGCGATTTCGATTGGCGAGTTGGGGCCGTTCGACCCGAGCAGCACGCGGTCGGCGCTCGTGGCGTCGATGATCGACTGCACGATGGACGGGTTGAACACTCCAGCTGTCTCGCAAATTGTGTTGGGGTACTTCAGTAGCGTCGGCACGATCTGGTCGGTCCAGCCGGGGTACCCGCAGTGGCCGATCATGAAGGTCATGTTTGGGAAATCTGCCGCCATGTTCCCGACCATCGCCGGCTGACAGGTGGCGCCGTGCCTGTCTCCGGTGTGGTAGTACATGGTCATGCCACCGAGCTTGTCGGCGGCTTCCAGTATGGGGTCCAGGAGGCTGCGGTCTGACAGTGAGTAGTTGTCGTCTAGCGTGTTGAACTTGATGGCTTTGAAGCCCTGCCCATGCCGTCGCTTCAGCTCCTCTAACGCAGCCCTGCCGCGCCGCGGCTTCAGGCGGCAGAAGCCGTAGAACCTGCCGGGGTAGCGCTGCATGGCGTCCGCGATGCGGTCCATGTCCGGTTTGAAGTCCTCGGACGCCCCGACGCCCGGCGGCGCGACCAGCGCCCCGTCGAAACCGCAGTAGTCCAGGTACTTGACCCAGTGCGGTCCGTCGAAGGGTACCGGGAGCCCGAATGCGCCCCAGCCCTTGTTGTTGCCCAGGTACGCGTGGGCGTCGTAAACCTTTGCCAAATCTCTCACCTCTGGCTGCGCCGGCTGCCCCGAGGGCGTGAACGAGGTCGGGCCTGAGCGCCGGCGCCGTGCCGCTTCGCGAAGACGGGAGCCTGGCAAGCGAGCTTCCCAGGCTCCCGTCTGTTTTCCTCTCGGACTGACCGGGCTCATCCCAGCGCCGCTGCTGGCCCTGCCCGGCGGTCTGCGTCGCCCTATCTCTTGACCAGTTGGATCAGTTCGATCCCGTGTATCAGCTGGGCCTCGAACCCGTCCCGCATGTCCCATTTAGCAATGGACTTCGGGTTGGCCGTGACGAACTGGGGCACGGTCACGATGCCGGCCTGAGGCATCCAGTTGAACATGTTCTCGGCCATCGTGTTGTTGATCTGCACGCGTTTCAGGGCGTCTGCCTCGTTGTTGGCGGCCTTGAAGCCGTCAGATATCCAGGGCATCTCTACGCCGCAGCCGAAGCCGCCGCGGGTCAGGCTGGAGTTCTGCGGAGCGCGAGGCCAGTCCCACGGCAGGGTGTTGTGGTGGCGGCAACCCTGGATGTACACGAGCGAGTTGGACCGGTCAACGACCGTCGGCCGGAAGATGGCGTAGTCCATCATCTGGGCCTCGGTCTTGATGCCGATCTTGTCCCAATATCCGCCGATGGCCTGCAGCATCTCAGGCGGGAAGCCTGGGAATGTGCGGAAGGAGATCTCGAACTTCACGCCGTTCACGTCAGCGCGGAAGCCGTTGCTCCCCTTCGGGAAGCCGGCCTTGTCCAGGTACTCCTCGGCCTTCTTGGGGTCGAACGGCACCTTCCACTTGTCGTTCCATTCTGGAAGCACCGTCTCGAACATGGATATGTAACCGGGGACGGCCTGACCGGCGAACACCTGCTTCACGATAGTGTCCCTGTCATAGGCCATCGCCATCGCCCAGCGGACCAGGCGGGCCTGCTCCATGTCGTCCATGCCGGCCGGGTTGTTGGTGTCCGTGTAAGGGACCTTGGTGCCCCAGGGGTTGCCCACCCAGGGGAGGTCAGTCTTGTACCCGGCCAGCTTCCAGGGCTCCAGTGCCGAGTTGTCACGGGCGGAGAACTCCTCCCAGAAGTTCCCGCCGAAGATGACCACCTGTGCCTTCGCGGCGTTGGCCGGTATCAGGGAGAAACCCTTGGCCGCGAGCTCGGACTGGTCCGGGGCGGTCAGCTCGCCCATGTCAACTTCCCCGGTCACGACTGCGGCCTTGCGGATGGCGGCCTCCGGGATCTCCAGGTAGGTCATCTGCGTCCACTCGGGCGTCTTCCTCCAGTGGTTCGGGACCGCCTTGACGATGACGCGTTGGTTGTCGCGGTACTCGACTAGGTCGGCCGGACCGGTGCCGATGATGTTCTTGATGGCCCAGTCCCGCCCGTTCTTGTCGAATGCGGCCTTCGAGAAGATCTCCATGGTCTGGCCCTGGTTGTTCAGCTGGTTTGCGGCCCAGGTCACGTCCCATGAGTTGATCGGCACTTCAACCGTCACGTCGTCGATGGCCTTTGCCTCTTTGAAGAGGGCCGCATAGTCACCGGCGTTGAACGAGATAGAGCCTTTGGTGAGGGTCGCGTTGACGTCGTTCAGGTTCCAGGCGAAGTCCGCGGCGGTCATCTCACCGTTGTCCTTGTGGAACTTCACCCCCTTGCGCACCTTGAGCGTGAGGACGGTGCCATCTGTTGACCGGGACCAACTTTCGACCAGCATCCCCGTGACGTTGCCCGGGAGCAGGGTCATGAACGGGCTCTCGGTGATGCCGTAGCGGTAGTTACTGCTGCCGGTGCTGTTGACGCCTACGGCCTTGCCAACTGTAACCAGAGCGAATGACAGCTCGCCCGCCTTGTTCTTTGGGGAAGGGAGGCTGGCGCTGATAGGGGCCGGAGTCGGCGTCGCGACTACGACGCGCTCTTCGATCTTCGTGACCGTCTGCCCCTGCTTCTCAACGACTACCGTCTGGAGCACGGTCTTTTCTACGATGACCGTCTGCGCCACCGACTTTTCGACGATGACGGTCTGCGCCACCGGCTTTTCGACGATGACCGTCTGCGCGACAGGCTTTTCGACGATGACCGTCTCTCTGATCACAATTGGTGAGGACGAAGCGGCTTCTTCTCCCCCACACGCCGCGGCGGCGACTGCGACCGCCGCGATGGCGCTTGCCATCGCCCACGCCGCTGCCCCACGGGCTAATCGGTGCTTCAAGGGATCCCTCCTGGACGCTGTCTGGTAACTGTGTGGCCTGTCAGGTTCTGCAACCGGGCGCCCATGCACGTCCTGAAGATGTTGCCAGCCTGGCGGTTGCCTGCGGGCGGAATGATAAGCGGGACGGTCTGACGTTGCAACATGCCGTCCTTATGCCAGTACGTTCGTCGTCGGAGGCGACCGAGGGTGTCTTCGCTCTTGGAGCCATGCGCCACGAACGCCAACTTTCATCCGTGGGCTATACCTGCCGCAACCTTGGGTCCAGGCGGTCGCGCAGCCAGTCACCCAGGAAGTTCAACGCCATCACCGTGAGCAGGATCGCCATTCCGGGGAACGTCGAGACCCACCAGGCGGTGTCCAGGTAGTTCCGGCCGTCGGAAACCATGAGCCCCCAGGCGGGTGTCGGCTGCGGTATGCCAGCGCCCAGGAAGCTGAGGGAGGCCTCCGCGAGGATCAGCTGGCCCACGCGCAGAGTCGCTATCACCACGATGGTGTTGGTCACGCCGGGGATGATGTGTTTGAGGATGATCCTCAGCCTGGATGCGCCAGCTATCTTTGCCGAAGAGACGTAATCAGTCGTCTTGAGGACCAGTGTCTCGGCACGTACGTTCCTGACAAAACCGCTCCAGGCGAGCATCGCCAGCAGGATCAGCACGATTTTCAGGCTGGGTTCAAAGGCGATGACGATCACAAGCGCCAGCAGGATAAATGGGATCGAAAACCAGGTGTCCACGATCCGCATCAGGACCTCATCGACCAGCCCACCGTAGTAGCCCGCAACCACGCCCAGAGTCACGCCGATGACTGCGCCTGAGGCCAGCGATACGCCTGCCACCATGAGCGAAATCCGGGCGCCGTAGATCAGCCGGCT
>CAYWBD010000350.1:0-6132 GCA_964456315.1 uncultured Thermoflexus sp. | reverse complement strand
CCTGCAGCGGCCGCGGGTCTCCCGTGAACTCCGTCGAGTACTCATGCGGGCGCGTCGCGTTCACGAGCGTCGAGTACAGGTGCAGCGACGCCATCGAGTTCACACCTGCCGTCGGGCTGTGCGGCATGACCGGCTTGTTGTACATCACCGCCAGTGCGTACACCTTCAACACCTCGGACACGCCGCCGACGTTCAGGATGTCTGGCTGCAAGATGTCCGGGTTGGCCAGCGAGATGAGGTCCGCAAAGCGCCAGCGCGATATCTCCTGCTCGCCCGTCGACACTGCCACCGACAGCGCGTCACAGACCTGGCGCAGGCCCGGAAGGTCATATTGCGGCAGCGGCTCCTCGAAGTGGTCTATGCCCAGCGCCTGGAACTTCTCGCCCTGCGTGATGGCCGTCGACACCGAGTAGCCGTTGTTGGCGTCAAACCCCAGGTAGACGCCCGTCGGCAGGAACTCACGCACCAGCTTGAACATGGCGTAGTCCTTGGCCGGGTTGGCGTCCTGCCGGTACGACCGCCAGTCCATGCGTATCTTGAAATAGCGGAAGCCCTGGTCCCAGCCGGCCTTCACGTCGGCCAGCATCTGCTCGGGCGTCTTCTTCCAGCCGTTGCCGATGCTCCAGTAGAGCGGTATGGCCCTGCGCGCCGCGCCGCCCATGAGAGCATGGCAGGGCATGTTGGCGGCCTTGCCCAGGATGTCCCAGAGCGCGATGTCTATGGCGCCGGCGACCGTGGCGGGCAGGCGAGTGGCCATCGCCTCGGTGCCCAGCGACATCGCCTCCCAGTGGCGTTCTATCTGCCGGGGGTCCTTGCCGACAAGCAGCGGCTTGAGCGCCTCCTCGACGTACGACCTGAACACGCCCGGCTGGCGCCCGCCGTGCTCAGCGAGCCCGACCAGGCCACCGTCCGTGTACACCCGGACGATGAACCGCCCGGACTTCAGCAGGTCAGCGCGTATGTCTGTGATCTTCATGGGAGTGGCTCCACTTGCTGCCCCCTCTCCCTAAGCAGGGAGAGGGTTGGGGTGTGGGTCATGGCCCCGCGTTACGCCGGGAGACGGTTTCCCGCCCCCGCTGGCGTCGGTGAGCGACGCAGCGCGCTCAACGCGGCCGCAGCGCGCCGACAGGATAGCTGCGCGACGGTCCGGCGTCATTCCTGCGGAAGCAGGAACCCAGCGCTTGGGCAGCGCCGCGCCTGGCAAGCTACCTTCGGTAAGTCCGTTCGTTATGCCGCACCACTTTGAGGATCAGCACGAGCTTCGTATCCTCAACAACCTCGTACACCACCCGAAACGCGCCCACGCGAATGCGCCAGGCCTTGCCGTACGCCTGAAGCTTCTTCGCCCCAGGCGGCCTTGTGGAATCAGCAAGTGCCCGAATCGGGCCCAGCAACCGCCGTTGGGCGTCGACGGGCAGTCCGCTGAACTGCCGCTCTGCCAACGACGTGAACTCGACCCTGTACGTCACCGGACTACCGGGCCGCCCGACGCGCCTTCGGCAGCTTCAGCCGGCGGAACAGCTCTTCAGCTTCGATCCCGCCGTTCCTCTCCCACTCCGCCCGGGCCTCAGCGAGGCCCTCGCTGAGCTCCGCGTCCTCCTGCTGTTCCAGCCATTCGCGGACCGCCTCGGTGACCAGGTCCTTGGCGTGTCGGCCGGTGCGCGCAGCCTCGACTTTCACCGCGGTATACAGGGCCTCGTCATCGAACACCACCGTCATACGCTTGGACATACATACGCTCCTACGTCTATACGCCTGTACGTATGAGTATAGCCCAGTTAGTGGACTTTTTGCGCACCACGCCCGCCCGGTTAGCATGGACGCATGGCATCGGGTAACAAGATGACTGGCTCACGTTCCAGACCCACACCGCCCACGCCTCCAAAGGCACCGCTCGCGGTCAAGGAGGCACGCACCCGCTACCGGGCCGCTGCATCCGCGGTCGCCGGGAAGCCACCGGCCACACTCAGACGCCCGAAGGCGGCTCCGATACCGCGCGACAAAGCCTCGCAAGCATCTCTTGAGGAACAGCGTTTCGAGCGGGACATGCGCACGGTGCTTGCGACCCTCCGAAAGCACCTGCCGGAGGCCGTGGGCCTCGTGGAACGGTTCGCCGATGCCCGCCGGAAGCAGGCAGAGCGCGCCCGCGACCCTGATTATCAGCGCAAGTACCGCGCCGAAATCCACAAGGTCCAGGCCATGGTCCGCAAGTACATCCCAGAGGGCGTGAGCCTGGTGGACGAGCTAATCGCAGAGCGACGGGCCGAGGCGAGGGCTGGACTCAACGCCTAGGCAGAGACCCGATAGCCCACTGGAACGCCACTACCACAAGAACGATGGTCATCGTCACTTCTGCGAGCACAAACGATCGAGCTGCCCAAGACAAAGCATTTGGTGGTAGATCCAACAGCGCAATCTTCAAGCTTGTGTAGAACCCGTCCCAAGTGGAAATCGCTGCCGGAGTGAACCCCTGGCCGGCGTAACATACCAGCAGTCCAAACGCGCAGACCATCTGGGCAAAGTTCACCAGTGCCAACAGCAGGCTGTACCGCCCCCGGTTTCCTGGACACCGGCGTGATGGTAATCAAGCGGCCGCCTCGGGTCTAGGCAGCAGGCTGCGGCGGGCCTGTTCCGGGGTGAGGTAGCCGTTACGTCCGATCAGCCACAGCCTGTTATACCGCTGCTTGAACTCCTGCAGGGCCAGGCGCAGTTCCTCGACGGTCTGGAACGTCCTGAGCCACAGCAGCTGCTCCTTGAGCGTGCGCACGAACCGCTCGGCGCAGCCATTCCCTTCAGGCTCCCTGACGAACGCCGGGCTGGACTCGATCCCCAGGAACCGGACCTCGCCCTGGTAGTAGTCGCTCATGAACTGGCTCCCGTGGTCGTGACGGAGCTTGAGGCCGCAAGCCACCTCCCGCCCGTAGTCTCCTTTCTGCTCACGTACGGCCTGCCGGAGCGGCTCCAGGGCCTCGAACCTTGTGCCGCGTCTGGCGGCGTGGATCCCGACGCATTCGGCTGTGCAGTGGTCTACGGCGAAGAAGATCGTGGCCGTCCCTTCACGGGTGGTGACGGTCGAGGTGGCGTCGGTGCCCCACATCTCGTTCGGCTTTGCAGTGACTATGGTGCGGTCGTGGGCCCTCGGGCCGTGCGGCCTCCCGGCCCGCACCGGGGCGAGGAGCCCGTTCAAGCGCATGAGCCGCAGCGTCCGGGCCTTCGATGTCCTCGTGCCGGCGAAACGCAGGCGCGCCCACACCTTCCGGTAGCCCTCGCCGTGGAACGGGGATGCTGCCAGGACCACGCGGATCTTCTCTGTTAGGGCCGCATCGTCTACCGAGGTCTTCGGCCCTCGTCTGACAGGCAGCGTGGGCTGCCTCGGGCGCCTGGCCCTCCGGGCATAGACAGTGGACCGGGGGACCTCCCAGATGCGGCAGACACGGGCCAGGCCGTAGGGTTTGCTCGTGGAGGACGAGGTGGCCAGGCTCATTGCCGCGGCCTCCGCACTGCCAAAGGGAGCCCTGCCTCCGCCGTCCGGGCGCGCTCCCTCAGCAACTCGTTCTCCATGGTGATCTCGCCGACCTTCGCCCTCAGCCGTCCGATCTCTTCGTCACGGTCGTCTTCAGGCCGGTTCTTGAGGGCCGACCTGCCACTTGCCAGCACCTTCTCCCGCCACGACGCCAGCACTGCGCCGCTCACCCCGAGCTCACGGGAGACCTTGTCGAGGTCCTCGCCCCTGAGCAGACGTAGGACAGCTTCGAGCTTGCGCCGCGACGAGAAGCGCCCCCGGTCAGCGACCCCACCAACGGGCTTCTGCGTAGTCATGGACACCTCCTGCTCGGGGCATCTTGCCCCAATCAGGTGTCCAAGGAAACTCTAGGGCGCGAGAAGGCTGCGTTGGGGGGCGGCGACTGGTGGATGCCCCCGGATGTGATCCAGTACTACAACGCCTAACAGAGCTTGAAAAGTCTCCAGATACCAATAAGCGATTACGCCGACCGCAAACCAGCCAGATATGGCTCGGTCGAGCGCAATTGGACGCCAGACCCACTCGGCCAAAACCATCCAGACCGAGAACACCACGAGCCAGGCGACCACGTAAGCATCTACGCAGGTCTCTTCCCGGCGGCGGCCAGTACATCCTTTCCTGTCCCGTGCTTTGAACACCATGTGGACAAGTTTGCCGAGCGAGATCAGCGAAACGAACCACGCGCATCTTTCTACCAGTGGCAGGAGTAGGCCCAGCCTGGGCCGTTCGAAATCAACACGGGCGTCATAGGCTGCCCGCTGGCGCCGGTATTCACCGACCAACGCGGCAAGACCGGCCCACAGCTTTTGACGGGCGTTCCGCAACACAGTTCTCACTAACCCCCTACCCCATATCCCCCCACGTCTTGCCCCACTTCGTCTCCACGTCCAGGGGCACCGTCAGCGACAGCGCCGCCGGCATCATGGTCACCGCCATCTCCCGCACCTCGTCCAGCTCTCCCGGCGCCACCTCGAAGATGAGCTCGTCATGCACCTGGATGGTCATGCGTGAGCGCAGCCGCCGCTTCTTCATCTCGGCATCAATGTTGATCATGGCGATCTTGATGACGTCCGCCGCCGTGCCCTGCACCGGCATGTTGATCGCCATGCGCTCCGCCTGCGCCCGCGCCTGTCCGCTCCCAGACCGCAGGTCAGGCAGCCGGCGCCGCCGCCCTGTCACCGTCTCGACGTAGCCCCGCTGGCGCGCCTCTTCCTTCACTCGCTCGATGTAGTCCCGCACGCCCGGGTACTTGCCAAAGTACATCTCGATGAACTGCTGCCCCTGCTGGCGGGTCAGGTCCGTCTGCATCGCCACGCCGTGCGCGCCCAGGCCGTAGATCACCCCGAAGTTCAGCACCTTGGCGATGCGCCGCTGCTCCGAGGACACCTTCTCGCCTTCCGCAACGTCGTACATGGCCCGCGCCGTGGCGCTGTGGATGTCCTCCCCCTGCCGGAACGCCTCGATCAGGTGCGGCTCCTGCGACAGGTGCGCCAGGATGCGTAGCTCGATCTGCGAGTAGTCCGCGGCCAGCAGCAGCCAGCCGTTGGCGTGGTCGGCGACGAACGCCTTGCGCACCCGCCTGCCAAGCTCCGTGCGCACCGGGATGTTCTGCACGTTGGGGTCTGTTGACGACAGCCGCCCGGTCGCAGAGCCCACCTGGTTGAAGCTCGTGTGTACGCGCCCGGTGCGCGGGTGGATGAGGTCCGGCAGCGTGTCGACGTACGTGGACTTGATCTTGGCCAGCTCCCGGTACTTCAGGATGGCCTTGACCAGCAGGTACGCCCGGTGGTCCAGGTTTTCGTTTTCGAGCATCGTCTCCAGCGCGTTGGCGTCCATCGTGTAGCCGGTCTTCGTGCGCCGTGTGCGCGGCACGGCCAACTCATCGAACAGGATGGCGCCCAGCTGCTGGTTGGCGTTGAGGTTCAGCGCCCGCCCGCCGAGCGCCTCGGACGCCTCCTTCTCGATTGCGGTAATGTCCGTGGCAAGCTGCTCGGACATCTCTGCCAGCACAGAGCGGTCTATGAGCACCCCGGCGCGCTGCATTCCGACGATGACCGGCAGGAGCGGGATTTCGATGTCGAACATGACCCGGCCCTGTTTCTCGCGGTCCAGCTCGGAGCGCAGGGCGTCGTGGACGCGCCAGGCGAAGTCGGCGTCGGCGCAGGCATAGGGCGCGGCGCGGTCGATAGGCACGCGGTCCATCGTGATCTGCTTGCGCCCGGTGCCGATGAGCGCGGTGATCGGCGTCATCTCGACGCGGAACATGTCCAGCGCCAGGTCCTTGAGGCCGATGGCGCGGCGCCCCACAAGCGCGGCGGCGATCATGGAGTCGTATGCCAGGCCCTTGACCTCGACGCCGTGCTCGGCGAGCACGGTCAGGTCATAGTTGGCGTTGTGCGCGGTTTTGGCCACAGCCGGGTCGGCAAACAGCGGCCGCAGGACCGCCAGCGCCTCCTCCAGCGGCAGTTGCGCCTCCGGCAACTGCGCCTCGGGTAGCTGGTCCCCGCTCGCCCCGAGCTTGTCGAGGGGCCCCGTCGTTGCCCCCGCGCTGGGAGATGATGGCCCTGCGCGGTCCCCCTCTCCCCTTGCGGGAGAGGGCTGGGGTGAGG
>CAYWBD010000349.1:0-3854 GCA_964456315.1 uncultured Thermoflexus sp. | reverse complement strand
ACCGGCATCGTGCCGGCGGGCAGGTGGGGCGGGAGCTGGTACGCTCCCGGGCCGCTCTGGAACGCGTAGGGCGTCGGCACGTTCCACCCGTCTGCGGCCCGCAGGTTGTAGATGGCGACGCCCACCCACTCGCCGATGGCGACGCCCCGGGTCTCGGCGTCCCCGTCAGGGACCATGGCGAGGGAGGCGGCCAGTTGGGCATCCAGGGTGGCTGCCGCAGCCGGGAACCGGCGGATCAGCACGGCGTAGGCGGCCCTTGCCGCGGCTGCCTCCTTCGAGGCGCCGGCCGCGCCTGGCCAGGTGACGGCGTACGGTTCGTTAGCGCCTGTGATGGAGTTGACCGCGTCGTGCATGGCGACGTGGACCATCGCCATCGTGCGGGGGTCATTGCGCTGCACGCCGGAGATTACCGAGAAAGCGGTCAGGTTCCAGTCAATGATCACGTCGGGTCCTGGGGCGGCGATTACGGCCTTGCCGTTGCTGGCAGGAAGAAACACCAGGAACGCCGCCAATGCCAGGACCGCTACGAACGCTGCGAACTTCTTCATGCCGGTCGGGCCTCCTCCGTGCCTGATGTGGCGGGCGTCGAGCAGGTCTGCGAGCCGCGCGCCCATGGTGGGCAGGGTGGGGGGGCACGATATCGCGAGAAGTGGTTATCTTTGGCGCCGGGACAGTCGGGGCGCGCTAACAAGAAATACCCATTCCAATCTCAAGAATGCGGGCGGACAGGCTCGAAAGACGGCCTTACGCGGGCGAGACCAGGCCATGCCGCATGGCGTACGTAGCCGCCGCTACACGGTTTGCGACGCCGGTCTTCACGAAGATGTTGGAGACGTGCCGGGCCACAGTGTTCTCGCTGATGATGAGCGCATCGCCGATCTCGGCATTGGACTTCCCGGCGGCGATGAGGCGAAGCACCTCGACTTCGCGGTCTGTCAGGCCGTCGGGGTAGACAGGCCGGTCGCCGCGGCCGGTCAGGTGCTTCCCGTGTAATGCCGCAACTCTCGCCAGCAGCGGCTTCATGCCCAGCCTGGTGGCGATCGCCGAGCCTTCGTCAAGAAGCGAGGCGACGTTGGCCCGGTCCGGCGCGCCGCGGCCCCGCGACAGCAGCATGTCCGCGTAGTCATGGCAGACCCACCCCAGCTCAGGGTGATAGCCGGCTTTCCGGCAGAACGCTAGCGCGTTGTCATAGTGGGCCCGGGCCGCGTCGGTCTGCCCGGTCGCCCGAGCGAGGAGCCCGAGAGTCCGGTCTACGCTCGTGTAGACGGCCCACTGGCCCTTGTGCGGGAGGAGCGCGGCATAGTGCTCTGCTGCCGCTCCGGCATTGCCGCGCAGCACGGCGGTCAACCCGGCTCCCACACGCCCGAACAATGTCAGGACCGGGACAATCTGGACAGCGCTGGAGAGCACTTCGAGAATCGACTCCGCGGTGTCCAGCCGGCTCAGGTCGCCCGAGATGTAGGCTGCCGCCGGCAGCCCCTGGGCAGGTCAGGTGTAGGCGGAAACTGGTCCGGGCGGGGTGGCACGCGTCACGGCCAACAGCCGGTCGTGCCAGGCCTCCCCTTCAGCGAATTTACCCTCCTGGAACGCCGCGTGCGCCTGCATACAGAGCAAGCGCGGGTCCTCAGGCGACAACACGAGGCCGCGCCGGAAGAAGTCGCGGGCAACCTGCCAGTCGCCCCGCAGGCAGGCCGATTCGGCATTTAGAAAGAGAGCCTGGGCCAGCCAGAAGCGGTCGCGCAGCCTCTCTGCGGCCGGGAGCATCGCGGCCGCATGCGCCCGGTGTCCGACGCTGCCCCCTGCAAACGACATGGCGCGCGCCAGAAAGAACCGTCCTGCCACTTCGGAGGGCAGGTCATCGACCCGACGGGCGAGCTCGAAAGCCCGGCTGCCGTCCCGCATGGTGTCTGCGGTGCGCATGTGCCACCAGCCCACCTCCGCGGCGGACATCAGGCTTTTCATTTCTAGAGCGACGTCCTTTTCGCGCCGGGCGATGAGGACCGCCCGGTCGAAGGCATCCCGGGCGCGCTGGTAGTCACCGGCCTCACGGCCGATGGCGATGCCGTATCGGCACAGTAGACGGCCGGCGTCATGGGAGTCAGGTGGGAGCTGCGCCAGCACCCTGGTCAACCGTTCAGCCACGCTGACCGGGCCGGAGTCCGGGAGGACCAGGTGCTCTGCCGTGGCAACCGCGTTGGGGACGTCCGGCAGTTCCATGTAATAGTCGAAGGCTGCGGACAGACAGGCCAGCGCTTCGCGGTGGCGGAGGAGGGCTGAGCACGCCCGCCCGCGGCCGGACAGCAGCGCGGCGATTTCTGCGTCCATCTGCTGGCCCTGCGCCGGTGCGCCGGGCAGGCCCGGACCGTCGTGCCACCCCCTGGCCTCCAGGGCGCGGTCGAAATGTGCCAGCGCGTCCTCGTAGGCGTACACGGCGAGGGCGCGCCGGCCCGCGATCAACGAGTAGCGCACAAGCCGGTCAGGCCCAGTCACCGTCTCAGCGGCTGCGAAGTGGTGCGCCAGCTCGGCAGCGTGGCTGTCGGTGTTGTTCAGGTACAGGCGTTCAAGGGCCTCAGCGATGCGCGCGTGGAGCCGTACTCGCGCTGAGATGGGGAGCTGAGCCTCCATCGTCCGCTGGACAAGCGAGTGCGTGAACTGCAGAGCGCCGCCTCTGCCTGCGCTTTCAGCGATGATTCCGGCCAGCAGCGCGGGCTCTAGTGTAGTGGGTCGCAAATGACTGGACATTGTGCCGGGGGGGACTGCACGCTTGCTGCATGCCAAGATCGATAGGCGCCCTCACGGTGACTGCCGACCAGCGAATGACTCTGGAGGCGTGGGTCCGTGCCCAGGGCACCCCCCAGAGCATTGCCCTCCGGGCCAGGGTTGTCTTGTGCGCCGCCGAAGGCCTGCCCAATAGCCGGATCGCGAAGCAGGAGGGCACGAGCCGTACCACCGTTATCCTGTGGCGTAAGCGCTTCGGGCAGGGTGGTCCCGCCGCCCTCACCGAGACCGCTCCGGGCAGAGGCAGACGGGCGACTTACGGGGCCGACCGTGTGAAGGCGGTGGTGGAGGCCACGACGCAGACCAGGCCGCCTGGGACGACGCACTGGAGCACCCGCACCATGGGCAAGGCCCAGGGCGTCAGCCCCTCGACGGTGCACCGCATCTGGGTGGCCCATGGGCTCAAGCCCCACCTGACGAAACGGTTCAAGCTCTCCACTGACCGGCGGTTCACGGAGAAGCTCACCGACGTGGTGGGGCTGTACCTCAACCCTCCCGACAGGGCCATCGTCTTGTGTGTGGACGAGAAGAGCCAGATCCAGGCCCTCCAGCGCACACAGCCTGGCCTGCCGATGAAGAAGGGCCGCCTGGGGACCATGACCCACGACTACAAGCGCCATGGGACCACCACCCTGTTCGCTGCCCTGAACGTTCTGGACGGGAAGGTCATCGGCGAGTGCATGGCCAGGCACCGGCACCAGGAGTTCCTGCGCTTCCTGCGGAAGCTGGACAAGGAGATGCCCAAAGGGACGCCACTGCACCTGATCGTGGACAACTACGGGACTCACAACCAGCCCAGGGTCAAGGAGTGGCTGGCCAAGCACCCCCGGTTCACGCTGCACTTCACTCCGACGAGTTCGTCTTGGCTGAACCTCGTGGAGCGGTGGTTCCGTGAGCTGACCGAGAAGTCGATACGGCGCGGGAATTTCGAGAGCGTCCCCGGGCTCATCGCCTCCATCGGCGAGTACCTGGCGGCATCCAACGCGGACCCGAAGCCGTTCGTATGGCAGGCCTCAGTCGAGTCCATCCTCAACAAGGTCGCCAAATGTAAAGCTGTTTACGCAACACTAGACTAG
>CAYWBD010000348.1:0-6469 GCA_964456315.1 uncultured Thermoflexus sp. | reverse complement strand
TCCAGGAACACCAGCTCGTCAGCGCCCTCCCGGTCGTAGAAGGCCGCCAGCTCGGCCGGGTCCCCGGCGTCCCGCAAGTTGACGAAGCTCACGCCTTTGACGACTCGGCCGCGGTCAACGTCCAGGCAGGGGATGACACGGCGGGTGAGCATAGGGGAGCAGCGCGGGGGCTACTTCCTGAGCACCAGTAGGAACCGGCTCCCGTTCAGGGGCCGGGCTGACACGCTCTTGAAACCGGCTTCCAGCGCGAGGGCAGAGAACTCCTCGCTTGGCTTCTTGACCAGCGCGCCTTCTTCTTTGCCAGTGGGCTTGCGCCACAGGATCACCGCCAGCCAGCCGCCCTTTTTCAGAAGCCGGTAGACCTCTTTGATCTGGAGTTTGGGCTTGGACGAGTCAGCAGTCAGCGATGCCAGCACTGCGCCGTCCAGAGAGTTGTCCTCCAGCGGAATCGCGCTGTCCTTGCAGTGCACCGTGTCGATGTTGCTGATCTTCGAGAGGCGCGCCTTTTCCTTGACCACGTCCAGGTTCTTCTGCAGCGTGTCTATCGCGTAGACCTTGCCGTCGTACGCGTAGCGGGCCAGCGGCACTGCCAGCTGTCCCTGCCCGCAGCCGACGTCGCCAATCACGTCCCAGGAGCGCATCGGGACCAACGCTATAAACGTCGTGGGGTCCAGTGATTCTGTTTTGGGCTGGACCGTGGGCTCCGCTGCGCGCTCGGGAGCCTGCTTTGCTGCCATGTATTAACCCAACTGGCCGGCCAAACGTCAGGCCCCGGCCGCTTTCACTTCACGGATGGCGCGGCCCAGGTCGAGCGCGCCTGTATAGATTGCGATCCCCGTCACTGCGGCCTCTGCCCCAAGCCGGGCCAGCTCCAGCAGGTCCTCCACCGAAGCGATGCCGCCTGCAACAACTATAGGGTAGCGCACACTCGATACCAGGCCCGAGATCGCCTGGAAGTTGGGGTGGCTCAGAGTCCCGTCGCGGGAGATATCGGTGTACATGAAGCGCCGGACGCCCAGACCGGCCATCTCAGCCATGAGGTCAGCGGCCCGGACGTCGCTGTTCGCCGTCCAGCCCCTCGTGGCGACCTGCCCGTCCCTTGCATCGACCGACACCATGACGCGACCAGCGCCGTGCTCAAGCACCGTCTGCCGGACCTGCTCGGGCGCCTCGATTGCGGCTGTGCCGAAGATGACCCGGTCAGCCCCCAGGCCCAGGAGTTCGGCAGCGCTGTGCGCATCCCTTATACCGCCGCCGACCTGTACGGGCACGCCTGCCGAGCGCACGAGAGCTTCAACTACGCCCGCGTTAGTCCGCACGCCGTCCCGTGCGCCATCCAGGTCCACAACGTGCAGGCGGCGCGCGCCTTCTGCGACCCAGCGCCGGCCGACCTCGACCGGGTCTCCCCCGAACGCGGTCTCCTTCGAGTAGTCGCCTTGATGCAGGCGGACGCACTTGCCGCCGCGCAGGTCTATGGCAGGGATGACTTCCATGATTACCTGCGGCGATGCCGCAGAGGCGACGCATGCAATAACAGCGCCTCGCTCAGGATGCCGGGCGTGCTCGACCGGTTGGCGCGCCGGTCGGGCAGCGCACGCCATCTCCCAGAATAGCCCGGCTGGCGCGGCTTGCGTGCGGCAGTTCCCCGATCCCTTCTATCACCCCGAAACCACGGACAGGACGGCCCGCGACGGCCTGGCAGCGTCCAGGTACACGGTGTTGACCGCCCTCACGGTGTGCGTGTGCCTGCCCAGCGGCTCGCCCGTGTTGGGGTTCACGTCGAACCGGGGGAAATTGCTGGACGCAATGTCGACTCTGATCCGGTGTCCCGATTTGAACAGGTTTGAGACTGGCGGAAGGACGATGGCGACCTCGTACGCCGTGCCCGGCGTCATCAACACCTCACGGTCGAACCCCTGCCGGAAACGGGCGCGCAAGATCGAGTCGCACAGCGGCAGGTGAAACCCGTCGGGCCATTCCTCGGACGGGGGGTAGATGTCCAGCAGCCTGGCCGTGAAATCGGTATCGGTCGCCGTCGAGCAGGCCCACAGCCGGACCGTGACAGGCCCTGTCAGCTCCAGGTCTTGCTCCAGAGGCGCCGTCTGGAACACCAGAACGTCATGGCGCTCCGAGAGCAGCTTGTGCGGAGGCTCGCAGCCCACCATCCCGTGCCGCTCCCGCTGGTGCATCGGGCCGTCCGGGATGACCGACCTCATACGGGCGCGTGGCGGGACGTAGGCGGGGTTCAGGCCCTCCGGCAACCTGACCCACTCGTACATGCCGGTCACGTTCGCGCCGATGCTTGGGACCGGGCGCTCCGGGTCGTGGGTCCACGACGCCGGCGCGTCCGCGGGCCCACCCGGTAACGTGCTTAGCCCGCCGCCCGAACGCAGGTAGTAGGTCGTCTCTACGGCCCGGCTCAGCGGCCACGCCTGCTCGTACCGCCAGTGCCCGCCGTGAGGGATGAGACCTGGCTTAACGGGGCCCTTCGCCAAGCTCAGGGCGAGCGGGCCGGCCAGTTGACCAAACCCGCCACCCATCACGAATATGCGCACCGGCGCCTCATCGTCCACGCCGTTGGCGACACCCTTCAACCAGCGGTCGAACCAGCGCAGCCGCAGGTCGTTGTACACGACGTCGCCCCAGTGCGCGTCCGGCCCGAACTCCACCTCGCCCACGCTCGACGACCCGCGCCCGCGCATCGTCACGTGGTTCCACGGCCCAACGATCAGCCGCACCGGCGATCTGCGCCTAGTTGCGCCCAGCCCAGAACGCGGTCCCGCCGGACCGCTCTGAGCACCCTGAGCTTGTCGAAGGGTCGCACCGCCTGACATCTGCGCCCGGAGCGCCGCGAACTGCCCGGTGTACTCCGCCACGAACGGGTCGTACCACCCGCCGGATAGGACGGTGGGCACATCGGCGAACCGGTGCCACGCCTCCTGCTGGTACATCGCCTCCATGCGCCACCAATCGTTGAACACGCCGTCGTAGTAATAGTGGAACAGCACCTCCTCCAGGTGCGGCACGGCGGCGATGGGCGTGTGCCCGGGCTTGAACGGCATCTTCTGGAGCCAGGCGCGCAGGTCCTCCGCGCCCGCCTCGATGCGACGGCGCGCCGCCGGGTCATCCTTGAGCTCCTGCGCGTCCCAGCCGTGCAGGAACAGCGCCCCGAACATGTGCAGCGCCATCGCGCCACCCTGCCTGGCCTCCCAGTCGAACGCGCTGGTCGGCGCCACGTCCACCCAGAGCGCGCTAAGGTGCGGCGGGCGCTCCAGGGCGGCGACGTTCTGAACGATGCCGCCGTGCGACGACCCGACCATCCCGACCTTGCCGTCAGACCAGGGCTGCGCGGCGATCCACTCGACCGTGTCGTGGCCATCGCGGCCCTCGTTCACGTTGGCCGTGTGGTAGTACTGCCCCGTGCCCTCGGACAGGCCGCGTCCGCGCAGGTCCTGCAGCACGACTGCGTAGCCCCGCGGCACGAAGAAGCTGGCGACCGCGCCGACCCAGATCACCGGGTCCGCCTTGTTGTACGACGTGCGCCCGAGGATGCACGGGAACTTGCCCGGCGCGGGCGACCCGTCCGGCAACGCGGGGCGGTACACATCAGTCGCCAGACGTACCCCGTCCCGCATCGGGACCATGATGTTGTACGAGGCGGTGGTGAGGTGGGACGGAGTGGAGGTGGTCACTTCGTCAGGCGCCACGGGATGCTGAGCTCCGAACAGATGCCCCGGAACCACTCGATGACCTCCGGGTGCAGCGGTATCCCGTCCCGGCGGCGCTCGATTTCGGTCTCATGCTCGGGCAGCCCGGCGTAGTAGACGCGGTCGTGTCCCGGCGCGGGCTTGGTGTTGCGCAGGTTCTCAAGCATGCCGTCCATGTTTGCCTTGAACTCGTCCGCTTCCCCGAACGCGGCGATGTCATATGCGGCGACAAAGTGCCCCCGCCGTCCTGTCGCCAGCGTTGCGAACCCCGGCGCAAACGACAGCTGCCCGCACAGCACGTCCACGATCACTCCCAGGCTGTAGCCCTTGTGCGAGCCCAGCTCCCTGGTGGAGCCCAGCGGCAGCTGCATCCGTACCGTGCCCGCCGCGAACTTCGCAGCCGCGCCCCCGTCCATGTCGGGCTCGCCGTCGTCTTTGGCCACCCACCCCGGCATCATCTGCTTGCCCAGGCGCTTGGCCAGGCCGATCTTGTTCCCGGCAATCGTCGTCATGGCGGCGTCGAAAATGAACATCGGCTGCTTGCCAGCGGGCACGGCGACGGCGATGGGGTTGGTCCCCAGTTTCGGCTCCGCGCCGAACGTCGGCACCATGGAGTTCCCGCCGCCGGTCATGCACCAGCCGACCATGTCTTGCTTCGCCGCCAGCACGGCGTGGTACCCGGCCGCGCCCAGGTGCCCCGAGTTGCGCACGACCACGACGCTCGTGCCGTACTTGCGCGCCTTCTCGATGCACAGCTCCATCGCCTTCGGCGTGATCATGAGGCCGAGGCCGCGGTCGCCGTCGATGACCGCGGTCGTCGGCGTCTGCTTGACCACCTTCCACTGTGGCGTCGGGTTGATCGTCTTGTTGTTGTAGCCCGACACGTAGGCCCGCAGCATGTTCGACACGCCGTGCGTGTCCACGCCCAGCAGGTCGGCGTAAAGGAGCACGTCCGCGCCAAGCTGCGCCTGGTCCTTCGGGACGCCGCACTTCATGAATACCGCCTCCGTCGTGGCGCGGAGGTCGGGCTCGGCGACGCGGACGGCAATGTCATCAGGGACGTGGAAGTGTTTGAGCAATGAGATGTTCCTTCGGTTCAACAGAGGTTAGGCACGCCAGCGGAGATGGTAACGGACGGGGCCCTTCGACAGGCTCAGGGCGAGCCGGCGTATGCGATACGCCCCTACGGGGCCTCTCGACCCTTTGGCACGTCTCTGGGCAGGCTGGCCCAGCGCGAGCGATGCCGGGCGGGGGCGCCCCGTTCGTGCTGAGCCTGTCGAAGCACGAAAACGGCGCAAATTCAGAACGCGCACTTGACGCCAAGCTCAGCGCAGGCGGACCGGAAGTAGTCGACTGTCCACGGCGGCAGCGGGATGCCTTCCTTGCGCCGCTTCTGCTCGGACTCCCACTCCAGCAGGCCGGCGTAGAGGACGCGGTCGTGCCCCTTGGCAGGCGCCAGATTGCGCACCGCTCGCAGCATCTCATCCATGTGCCGTTTGAAATCGGCCGCGGGTCTGAACCCGTCCACCCGCATCGCCTGGAAGTAATGGGCCGACGGCGCGCCGGGCGGCAGCATGCCGGGCACCCCGTTGGCGGACAGCACGCCGGCCAGGATGTCCACCATGACCGCCAGGCCCCAGCCCTTGTGTGAGCTCATCTCACGCGTGAAGCCAAGCGGGGGCTGCCTCATGAGGCCGGGCTGTAGCTCCTTCGCCCCCTCTTCGGGCGGAGCCAGCCAGTCCCGCGGCACGTCAACGCCCCACTGCTTGGCGATGCCGAGCTTGCCCGCGGCGGTGACGGTGGTCGCCATGTCGAGAACGAATGGCGGCTCTTTATCTGCCGGCGCAGCAAACGCGATGGGGTTCGTCCCTGTCCAGGCGTCGCGGGCAAACGTGGGCACCATGGCGATGCCGTTGGAAGTGACTGCCATGCCGATCATGTCGTGCCCGAGGGCCATGATCGGGTAGGCCTGGCACATGGCGAAGTGCTTCGAGTTGAGCACCGCCACGGACCCGGTGCCGACCTTCGCCGCCTTCTCGATGGCCAGGCCCATGGCGAAGCGCCCGGCCAGGATGCCGAGGCCCTTGTCGCCGTCCACCGTGGCCGTCGAGGGCGTCTCGTGGACGACCTTGAACTTTGGGCGGGGGTTGATGTCGCCCTTCATGAGGCCGCCCGTATAGCCCTTGACCAGGTTCCACGTGCCGTGGGTGTCCATGCCGCGCAGGTCTGCCAGGACGAGCGTCTGCGCGGTGGCGCGGGCGTCCTGCCGCGCAACGCCCGCCTTCTCGAACACCGCCGCGACCATGGTTTCGTGCGCCTGGTGGTCGACGGTGACCTTGGCCTTGCCGTCCGCCTTTAGCTTTTTGAAGTCGAACTCTGCCATGTGTACCTGCCGCTGTTTGGACCGCTGAAGGACGCGCCGGAAAAGAACCGAAGGCGCCTGTGATGCGGCGGCAGTATAGACCCGAGAGACGTTGCAACGGTGCCGATGTGCGCCTTCGTGTGCTCACCGGCGGCGAACAACGCGTTGCCCGCGGTCCGCAAACGGGATACGTGCGACCTCAATACCGAGTGCCCGGAACGCTCTGGGCGGCGGGGGACCGGTGGCTGACAACGTTGGCCGGGAAACGTGGGGCCGCGTTGACACTGTTCTCAGGCGGGGGTTACGCTGAAAGTTGCGCCGAGTTCAAGGTCCAGTGGCAGCTCGGACGCCCGCGGCCAACCTGGGGACGTAGCTCAACTGGGAGAGCGCAGCGTTCGCA
>CAYWBD010000347.1:0-2488 GCA_964456315.1 uncultured Thermoflexus sp. | reverse complement strand
CGCTCGCCGCCGCGAATGGCACGCTGACATTGAGCGGCGTGGACGGACTGACGTTCAGTCTCGGAGACGGTGCCGCCGAAACAAGCATGGTCTTCCAGGGCGCACTATCGGCGGTGAACGCGGCCCTGAACGGGATGACGTTCACAGGAGCAGCTGATTACAACGGGGCCGCGTCGCTGAGCGTCGAAGTTGATGACCTTGGCAACACCGGCGCGCCGGGGCCGCTGACGGCCAGCGCGACGGTGGTCATCACCGTGACCCCGGTCGCTGACATCACTGGCACGGTCAGCCTGCAGGGCGTCGCAAGCCCGGCGGCGTGGACGCTGATTGGCCCGAACTTCGCGCTCCTTACGTCGCCGTCGAACACTGTAGTCGCCCAGGCGAACATAGGGACCGACGGCGCGTTCCGGGCGAACAACGTGCCGCCAGGAAACTACGTGCTGCTGGCGGGTGCGCCCGGCTACGTCGGACGCAAGCTGTTGTTGACCGTGGGCGCGGACGATATCGCCGTGCGGGGGGCGCAGATCCGCGGCGGGTATGTGCCGACGGTCGAAGTCGGGTCGATTTCTGAGACAGGGTTGCTGGCCGTCGCGGCGGCGATCGGCTTGTCGCCGCCAAACCGGTTGGACGGGGCAGACAACGTCGTCGACATCAACGGCGATGGGAACGTGACGGGGCAGGACCTCTCGGTCCTGCAGTCGAACTTCGGTATGCCGGGCGAAGTCGGGTGGACGCAGGCGTTCGCGCCGCCGCCGCACGCGCGGCCGGATGCGTACTCGACGCTTGAAGACTCCTTGTTGGTCGTGGCCGCCGGGCAGGGGCTTAAGGCAAACGACCTCGAACTGACGGGCGATGAGGTTGCCGTGCTCGAGGGGCTAGTCGTGGGTGGCACGGTGGTCCTCGCCGCAGACGGGTCGTTCGGTTTCGCGCCGGCGCCGCATATCAACGGCGAAGTGGGCTTCACCTACCGCATGGTGGGCGCTGGCCGTAAGAGCGCGCTGACGCGGGTGACGATCACCGTCACCCCGGTGAACGATGCGCCCTTGTTCAGCGCCGGCAGCATCACGATGGACGAGGACGCCAGCCCGCAAACACTGACAGGGTGGGCGACGGCCATCACTCCTGGCGGCGGAGTGGATGAGTTGGGCCAGGTCCTGACCTTTGCGGTCACCGGGAACGGCAACCCGGGCCTGTTCGCCGTGCCGCCTGCTGTGTCGCCCGCCGGGACGCTGAGCTTCGCGACCGCTCCTGATGCGAACGGGCTGGCGGAGATCACTGTGGTCCTCTCTGACAACGGTGGCACGGCCAACGGCGGCGCGAATGCCAGTGCGCCAGTGTCGTTCACGGTCACGGTGAACCCGGTCAACGACGCACCGTCGTTTGCCAACGCCGGGTCCCCGGCGACGGTTGCCGAGGACGCGGGGCCGCAGTCAGTTGCCGGCTGGGTGACTGGCATGAATACGGGTGGCGGCCCGGATGAAGCCGCCCAGGTCCTGAGCTTCACCGTAACGGGGAACAACAACCCTGGCCTGTTCGCCACGCAGCCCGCGGTGTCTCCGGACGGCACGCTGACCTATGCGCCTGCTCCCGACGCCTCCGGGAGTGCGCTTGTCTCGGTCGTCTTGCAAGACGATGGCGGCACGGCAAATGGCGGGGTGGACATCAGCGTCGCGGCGACATTGACGATCACCGTGACCCCGGTGAATGACGCACCTGTGGTGACCGCGCCGTCGGCGATCACCTCTGATGAGGACGGGCTGGTCGAGTTCCTGGCCGGTGGCCTGAACGCGGTCTTCATCTCAGACGTGGACGCAGGGGCGGTGCCTGTGGGAGTCGTGCTGTTTGCGGAACACGGGGTGCTGTCGCTGAATGGGGTTGGCGGGTTGACGTTTGAACCCGGCGGGGGCGACGGGACAGACGACGCATTGATTACGTTCACGGGCACGCTGGCCGACATCAACGTAGCGCTGAACGGGATGAGGTTCACGCCCGAGACTGGCTACTCGGGACCGGCATCGGTCTCGGTGGGCGCGATCGACTTTGGGAGCACAGGCGCGGGCGGGCCGCTGGTAGGCGGCAAGACCATTGCGCTGAACTTGGTCGCTGTGGACGACCCGCCGACGCTGGGCGAGCCTGCGGCACAGAGCACGTTTGTCAACACCGCGCTGGTGTTCACAGCCGGGACGGGGAACGGCCTGTCTGTCTCAGATACTGATGGCGCCGCGGGCCCGGCCCAAATCTCCCTCCAGGTCGAGCATGGAGTGCTGACGCTGAGTGGGGCCGCAGGCCTCACGTTCGACGGCGGCGGCACGGGGGCAGGCGAGGCCAGCATGTCGTTCGCAGGGGCGCTTGCTGACATCAACGCCGCGCTGGACGGTATGAGCTACACGCCGTCCACCGACTACGTCGGCCCGGACACGCTATCGGTGAACCTGACCTTCCCGCCGGGCGGCCCACTGGTAGACACCGCGAGCGTCGCAATCACGGT
>CAYWBD010000346.1:0-1684 GCA_964456315.1 uncultured Thermoflexus sp. | reverse complement strand
TGAGGGCTTCGGCCCGGACAGGTTCACTCTATGGGCGCTGCGCCCGCAGAACGTCCAGACGGTGGTCGTAAAGACTGGCCCGGTGGGGCAGGCGGAGATCGCGGGCTTCAGGTACACGACCGCCGATGGCCGCATGGTCAGCCTGAGCACGAAAGAGGTCGTCCCGTTTTGGAAGCTCGACCCGCGTGCCGGTCAGGATTTTCAGGGCGTGAGCGCGCTCCAGCCCGCGCGGCTCTCAGTCCAGATGGGACAGGAGGCGACGCGCTACAACGAAGCGTTCTTCCGCAACAACGCCACTCCCGGTGACATCGCTTTCACGATCCCCGGAATGGTCAGCCTGCCTGACGCCGAGCTTGCGGCCTTCTACAAGCGCCTGGAGGCCCGCTTCACCGGCGCGAAGAACGCACACCGGCCCTTGATGATTCCGGGCGCTGACGGCGCGACGGGCGGCAGTCCGGGCATAGGTATCCAGAGGCTCGGCATCGCGCAAAAGGACATGGAGTTCGGGGCCGCGCTGAACTGGTCCGTCGAGGACGTGGCGCGGGCGTTCGGCGTCCCGCCCCCAATGCTGTTTTCGCAGAGTTCCAGCAAGTACGCCAACGTGCACGAGTGGAACGGCGACTTCTGGCGATCAACGATCATGCCGGAGTGGGACTACCTCGCCAGCCGCGTGACTGAACGGTTGCTCCCGATGCTCGGATTCCCTGAGCTGGAGGCGCGCTTTGACACGGCGAGCGTCCTGGCCGTCCAGGAGAGTGAGGTACAGCTCCGTGCGTCTGACCGTGCGGACAGTCAGGCGACGATCTTGACCATCAACGAAGTCAGGGAACGCCGGGGGTGGCCGCCCGTCGAGTGGGGCGACGCACCGGCTGCAACGCCTGTCCTACCGGGGGCACCCGTGCCGGGCCTGGAACCTGCCAAGCTAGCGCCGACCGTAGCCGTGAATTTCCAGGAACTCCACCCGGAGCGCGATGGTCAGGCGTTCAACAGCAACGGACACAACGGCGACTTGAGCGTGACGGACATCGCGCACCTGAGACGTGCCCTGCGCCGCCTGAAAAGCGACCTCGGCGGAGCCTGAATCATGGCCGCCTTTGCGCTACGTTGCGTTTCTAGGGGCTTTCGAGATCACCCGGCTCTCAATGGCTGCTCTTTCCGGACTGGGGGCCTCTGTGAATGAGCTGGTCTGGCGTCTGTCGCTCATGCCCTCAGTCGGGGCGCTGACCATGCTTGGGCTGGCCGCGGTGGTGGTCGCGTGGCGGATAGCCCGGAGGTTGACGCGGTGAAGGGCCAGCCCTCAGTCAGGGACGCGGCGCTCAGGCGGCTGCGAGAGCTGGGCATGCGGCCCACGCGGGAACGGGTGACAGAGATGTCGAAGATCATCAACGCTGAACGCTCACGCGCCGAACGGCGTGCGAAGTACGGGAGGCACTAGACATGCCAGGCACACTGACCAGGGCGATGCCCACGGGCGAGATCGTGAAGGAACTGATCCCGTCAGGCACCGGCGGGGCGGCGTCGGGCACCTTCATCGGGCCGCCGGTCGTAGTCCGGGTGGCGTTAAACCTCGCGAGCACCGCGACGGCCAACGTCGCGTGGGTCAACCCGGAGTTCGGCACCGTCCTGGCGCGCGTGTCCTACGCGGTCGCGGGGGCAGCCGGGACGGGGAGCGTCCACCTCGGGC
>CAYWBD010000345.1:0-5026 GCA_964456315.1 uncultured Thermoflexus sp. | reverse complement strand
GGGCCCCTCGACAAGCTCGGGGCGAGCAGGACCGCGTCGCCGCTCACGCACGCCGGCCACCCCCGCCATCGCGGGTCGCCCGGGTGTCATGACCTCGGCGTCAGCACGACTACCTTCAGGTCCGGCGGCAGGCTGGACTTTGACACCGCAAACCGCGGCTGCGGCTCGACCTGCTTTACGCCCAGCTCTTTCAGGAGCCTGGCCAGTGCCGCGTTGGGTGAACCTGCGACTGAGTCGTACCCATTGACGGCGACAACCTTGGCCTCGATCTGTCGTGCCGTGCCCGCCCGCTGGTCTGCAGGCATGCCAGCGCCGTCTGTGCGAACAAGGAGCACGTCTACCGGCCCCATCATCTGGAGCGCCGTCGCATCCGGCGTCACACCTGGGAGCCCCAGCGCGCAGACCGTCAGGCCCTCCGCGTCGACCAGGAATACCGTGTTCACAGCGCGACTTGATGCCGGGTCTCCAGCCGGAGTGGCTACGCCGCGCACGCTCAGACCGCCCATTTCATACTCGCCGGGCCGGTCGATGACGTGCACGGACTCGGGGAGCCAGTCGGTCTTCCCACCCTGGCGGCTGAAAGTGGCGATCGTGTTCGGGTCCAGCGCGGCGCCGCGCTCGAACAGGCCCGGGTACGGGTCGCAGACCACAGTTCCCGCGGCAGTCTTGACCTCGAACGCGGATTGGCCGAGCCAACGTATCTCCATAATCGGGTAACCTTCTACGGCAACGGGCCCGCGGGTCAGACGGCAGCGCGGCAGCGCCGGCGCCTTCCTGACCTTTGCAAACTCAGGTGGACGTTCGGCCACTCTAGCAACGCCCCGGAAACAGCGTCAACGATTTGCGACCCAGAAAGAGGCCACGCCCGGCCCAATCACACTAGCAGCGGACCTGACCACGCCCGCCGCCGCCAAAAGAGAGCCCGGCATACATGCCAGACCTGACGCCTCGTAAGGGCCACATTCTCAGGATCATCATCAGCGACTATGTTGCGACGGCCACCCCAGTGGCGTCTGGCGCAGTCGCGCGCACCGAGGGGCTCTCGCTCAGTGCGGCCACTGTCCGGCACGAGATGGGCGAGCTGGAAGACAGCGGCTACATCCTGCGGCCGCACACCTCTGCTGGCAGCGTCCCGTCCAATAAGGGCTACCGCTTCTTCGTCGACAGCCTGGACCCCGCCTCGCAGGCGCAGGCCGGGGAGGCCGCGCACATCAACTCTGAGCTCGGACATGCCCGGCCCGACTTCGAGACCTGGTCCGAGACCGCCGCCGCCGCGCTCGCCTCGCTCCTGGGCGCGCTGGCCTTTGCCACGCCCCCCAAGGCGGTCGCGGCCCAGGTCAAGAGCATCGAACTCCTCAAGTTGCAGGAGATGATCATCATGCTGGTGGTCATCTTGCGTGAGGCCAGCGTCACACGGCAGCTGATCACGCTGGACCGGCCAGTGACTGGCGCTGAGCTAGAACACGCCCGCAACCGCCTGGCCGGGGCCGTCGCCGGGAAAACCGCAGAAGGGATCGACGCGGTGATGCAGGCGGCCATGGACCCGTTCGACCACCAGGTGCTCGAATCAACGGTCGGCGTCCTACGCCAGCACGATGCCAACATCTTCGGGGAAGGCACGCTTCAGGGGCTCGCAAGGCTACTGGAACAGCCCGAGCTGGCAGCCAGGCCGGACGCCGCCCACGACGTGGCCGCGGCCGTCGAGGACTCAGCCACGTTCAGCCAGCTGGCCAGCCGGACGGCGTCTGACGGGACGCCCACAGTACTGATCGGACCGGAAAACCCTGTCGGCACACTGCGTGAGTTCAGCGTGCTCATCTGCCGCTACGGCGTGCCGAGCGTCGCGCAGGGGCTCGTCGGCATCGTGGCGCCGACACGGCTGCAGTACCAGCGTGCCATCCCGCTCGTGCGGCACACGTCTGACGCCCTGTCGTCGCTGGCAGGCCAGGTGTTTGGCACAGAGTGACGACGGGCCGAATTGCGGCGTTAGCCAGCGCCGTCGTGTCTTCCTGCAGCGGCCGATACTTTGTTCTGGGTGCCGCCCGGCGCCCGGTCTGAACTCGCCGCCAATATAATTGGACGGAGCGCGCCCGCGGCGACTCGCCTGCAACTGCGGCTGTGAGTCCCGTACAGGGCGCCCCGAGACCTATGACAACAAAGCGCGACTACTACGAGGTGCTGGAAGTTGGGCGCGACGCCTCACCCGAGGACGTCAAGAAGGCGTTCCGCCGGCTCGCGCTCGACCACCACCCCGACCGCAATAAGGACGCCGGGGCGGCCGGGCGCTTCAAAGAGATCAACGAGGCCTACCAGGTCCTCAGCGACCCACAGCGGCGCTCTGCGTATGACCAGTTCGGGCACCGGGGCGTCAACGGAGAGGCGGCCCGTGGCTTTGACGGCCACGAAGGGTTCGGCGGCTTCGGGGATATATTCGACGCCTTTTTCGGCGGCAGCTCCGGCCGCGGCTCCGGGCGCGGCCGTGACCTCGAATACCAGGTCGCTGTCGCGTTCACCGAAGCGGCCTTCGGTGTTGAGAAGAAGGCCGAACTGGACCGCATGGAGCTTTGCGACCGCTGCTCTGGCAGCCGTGCCGAGCCTGG
Organism: uncultured Thermoflexus sp.; assembly: GCA_964456315.1. Taxonomy (GTDB): domain Bacteria; phylum Chloroflexota; class Dehalococcoidia; order Lucifugimonadales; family Lucifugimonadaceae; genus SHXW01. Next base: position 2,426 of record CAYWBD010000345.1, on the reverse strand, counting down.
CAGCGACCTCCCTACCTGCTCCACGTGCGCCGGTCAGGGCCAGGTGCGACGCGTCGCCCGGACTGTATTCGGGCAATTCCAGCAAGTCGCCACGTGCTCGACGTGCGGCGGCATCGGCAAGGTCGTCAAGTCTCCGTGCACCCAGTGCCGGGGCCGCGGCGTCCAGCAGCGCCGTCGCAGGATCTCAATAAACGTCCCGGCGGGCATCGAGGACGGCGCGCGCATAAAGATGCGCGGTCAGGGAGAGCCGGGCGCGCCGGGCGGGCCGGCAGGAGACCTCTACGTGCTAATCAGGGTCGAACCGCACGATGTATTCCAACGTGACGGGAATGACGTGCACATCGAGGCTGAGCTCAACATCGCCCAGGCCGCCCTTGGCGCCGAGATCACCGTCCCGACACTTGACGGCGACGAGCGCGTAAGGTTCAAGCCCGGCGTCCAGTCGGGCGAGGTCGTCCACCTCCGGGGCAAAGGCATCCCGCAAATCGGCGGCGGCCGACGCGGCGACCAGGTCATCACCTTGCGCGTCAGTACTCCGACCGGCCTTTCTGCCCGCCAGAAAGAACTGCTTGAAGAGTTCGCACGGTCGATGCCCGGCGGCGACAAGTCCGACCGTGCCCGGAGCGGGCTCATCGGGCGCGTGAAAGACGCGCTGGGGGGCGATGGTGACTCTCAGTAGCCGCCGTTCCCGGCGTACCGGCGTCTGCACGCGCTTGCTGCTGACCCGGCGTCCACCGTGTACGCCGATAGTTAGCGAAGACCGCCTCAGGGCATCACTTGCGCTGGCTTGAACTAAGCATCGAGGCCCCCAGCGAGTACGCAGAGCCGCTGGTACACCTGTTTTCGCGCCACGGCGACGGGCGGGCGGTGGTCGAGCAGCCTGGCGGGTTCAACCCTGATGAGGGTGAGTCCCCACCTGAAGGCGGGTATGTGCGGGTCACCGGGTGGCTGCCGCTCGATTCGACCACTGCCGACCGCAAGCAAATGATCGACGTCGGGCTGCGGCTCGTGTCTTTGCTGCACCCTCTCCCGCCTCTTGCGGAGCGTGAGGTCTCTGACGAAGCCTGGAAAAACCAGACCTTTGAGCCCGTGCGCGTCGGCCGTCGGCTGGTGATCGCCCCTGCGGGAGCGTACGCAGCTCGGGGTCCGGATGACATCATCATCCCGCTCGAGCCCGGGATGGCCTTCGGCACCGGACACCACCCGACCACCCGTATGTGCCTGTTGTTGCTCGAAGGCCTCGTACGCCCTGGCGACTCGGTCCTGGACGTGGGCTGCGGGTCCGGGGTGCTGTCAGTCGCTGCGTTGCTGCTCGGCGCCCGGCGCGCGATCTGCCTGGACATCGACGAAGACGCCGTCGGCGTGGCGCGCCGTAACCTGAATCGCGCCGGGGTGGCCGCCCAGGCGTCGGTGGCGCACGGCAGCCTGCCGCACGACTACGCCCCTGACGGCGGGTTCGAGATCACATGCGCGAACATCTCTGCCAACGTCATCGTGAGCCATGCGCGCTTGCTCGTGGCTTCGCTGGCGCCGGGCGGCGCGCTGATCGCATCGGGCGTCCTTGAAGAGCGGCGGCAGGATGTCGAGGCCGCTCTGTCAGAAGCCGAAGGGGTGATCGCCTCAGTCGGCCAGTCGGGCGAGTGGCTCGCCTACGAGGTACGCCGCCGGGCATAGGCCCTGTGGCCGCACAGGCCGACGCCCACGCTCTTGCATGCAGGGTCGCCGAGATTGCACCGCTTCTTCGTCCCCAAGTCTGCCCTGAAAGACGGGCGCGCGTTGCTGCCGGAACGGGCCGCGGAGCAGCTGCGTCGGGTGCTCAGGGCACAGCCGGGCGTCGAGATCGCAGTGTTCGATGGCTCAGGCGCTGAGTGGTTGGTGCAGCTGGACATCGTTTCCGCACGAGAAGTCTCGGGCGTCATTCGCAGTGCCGTCACCCCGGCGGTAGAGCCGTCAGTGGCGGTAACGCTCTGCCAGGCTTTGGTCAGGCCCGAAAGGTTCGAGATTGTCCTCCAAAAGTGCACCGAGCTTGGGGTCGTAGAGTTCATCCCGGTCCTCTCCGAGCGTGTTCAGGCAGGCGATGCCGCGCCCTCGGCCGCCCGGCTATCACGCTGGAGCCGGATCATCGAAGAGGCCGCCGAGCAGTCAGGGCGCACCCGGGTGCCGGTCGTTTCCGAGCCGTTCCCACTCGGCGACGCGGTCCGACGCCAGGCCGGACGTGGTCCTGTTGTCCTGCTCTGGGAGATGCAGACGGGACCTGGCCTGAGGCAGGTGCTGCGCGGCGTTGCAGAACTGGGCTTGCCTGAACGACTCAGCCTGGTCGTCGGGCCCGTCGGCGGCTTCGGCGAAGCAGAAGTCAAGGACGCCGCAGACGCAGGCGCCCTGGTGGCCGGGATGGGCCCCCGTGTCCTGCGCACCGAGACCGCAGC
>CAYWBD010000344.1:0-12209 GCA_964456315.1 uncultured Thermoflexus sp. | reverse complement strand
GGCAGGCCGGCGTAGTAGACGCGGTCGTGGCCGGGCGCGGGCTTGGTCTTCGCCAGGCCGTCCAGGAAGGCGTCCATGTCGTCCTTGAATTTCTCCAGGTCGGTGAACGCAGAGATCTTCCAGGCGGTGAAGTTGTTGCCGCCTTTGTTGGTGATGAACCCCGGGCCGTTGCCCGACAGGATGGGCCCCATGATGTCCACGACGCACGCCAGCCCGTAGCCCTTGTGCGAGCCGTTCTCCCGGGTGCCGCCCGCGGGGAGCATGAACCACTGGCGGTCATCGCCGCGCAGCGCGTCCTTCGGGACCGGCTGTTCTTCCATGATGGGTGAGCCGTCCGTGCGGGCCAGCCAGCCGGGCATGATGTGGTGGTCCATGCGCTGCAGGAGGCTGATCTTGTTGCCGGCGACCTGCGTCGTGGCGATGTCGAACACGAACGTGGGCATCTTCCTCGTGGGCGCGGCCCAGGCGAGCGGGTTGGTGCCGAAGCGGGTCTCGGCGCCCCAGGTCGGCACCATCGCAAACCCGCCGCCGCCGAACATGGTCATCCCGATCATGTCCTTCTTGGCAGCCATGAGCGAGAAGTAGCCCAGCGCGCCGATGTGCCCGACGTTCATCAGGCAGACGGACCCGATGCCGTGCTTGTCGGCCTTCTCGATGGCCATGTCCATGCAAAACGGCGCCAGGTGCAGGCCCAGGCCGCGGTCGCCGTCGACTGTCGCCACCGCGCCGAAGTCCTTGACCACCTTCGGCCTGGCGCGGGGGTTCATTTCCTTGGCGTTGTACCCCTTCACGTAGGCGCGCAGCATGTTCGACACGCCGTGGGTGTCCACGCCGTTGATGTCGGCGTACATGAGCACGTCGGCCGAGAGGGCGGCGTCCTTTTTCGACAGGCCCATCTTGAGGAAGACCTTCTCGGTGGCCTCCCTGGCCTTGGGCTCCTTGACGTAGACGCGGTCTTCTACCGGGACCTTGAAACGCTCAAGCATGGGCAGGCTGCTCCTTGGGGCGGGCAATGTGAAACGTAAGCGGGCGCCATCCTAGCACTGTGCGGCGGAGGGCGCGGCCGCGCTATTTCAGACGCAGAGGGCGACCCCGTCATTCTGAGGGCCGAAGACCCGAGGAATCTCGCTCAAGGGACGGCGCGCAGAGATGCGGACGCGGTTGCCTCATCTCAAGCGCAGGTAGTCGTCCACGCTGAACCCGGCGTCCTTCAAGATCTTCAACGCAAGGCCGCGCGGGACATCCGACCCAAAGTGCATGGGGACGATGAGCAGGACCTGACGTTGTGGCTGCCAGAGCCGGAGGTGGCTCCCGGTCTGCCTGTCTTCCACGAAGCCTTGCGACTTCAGGAACCGCACCAGCTCCCGCGCCGTGACCTGAGGCATCCGGGGCATCAGGTCACTCCGACCGTCAGTTCTTCGACGTGGACGACTTTCTTCTTCCTGCTGGCTTTTGGAACCGGCCGTCCGTGAGCGATCAGGCCGTCTATGTACAGCTCGACCGCATGCCGCATGCTCTCCCTAGTCTCTTCTATTGTGGCGCCCGCACCGAAGCAGCCGGGGAGGTCCGGGCTAAAGGCGTGGTACCCCGGGTCCTCGGGCTCTTTTTCGATGACGATTGTGTAGCAGTAGAACTTCACGGCGTTGCGATCACTCCCGCACTGACTCTATCAAAGGAGGTCCGCCGGACTATGTGATTCTGAGGCCCGAAGGGCCAAACAATCTCCCTCAAAGGACGGCGCGCCTTGACGCGCAGTCGGAACGCAACCAGCCGGATCGCCCATAAGCCTGTCGAAGGGCGAACTGGCGCGGCCTGTCGGGCCGACTGGCGGCTCGGTGCGATAATCTCCGGCCATGAGTCCAGCACCGGAATTGGACGCGTTTGTCGGCCGAGAGCGTGAGATGGCGCAACTCACCGCCGCGTTCGGCGACGCGCTTGCCGCACGCGGGCGACTGGTCATGCTGGTCGGCGAGCCGGGCATCGGCAAGACCCGCACCGCCGAGGAGCTCGCGGCAGTCGCCCGCCAGCGCGGCGCGGAGGTCATGTGGGGCGACTGTCCGGTAGAGCGCGGCGCGCCGCCGTTCTGGCCGTGGGCGCAGGTGATTAGGGCGCATCTGGAAGCGACCGCCCCGGACAGGCTCAGGAGCGAGCTTGGCAAAGGCGCCGGGGTCATCGCAGAGGTCGTCCCAGAAATAGCGGAGCGCTTGCCCGGTCTGGAGCCTCCTCAGAAGATCGAAGACCCTGATTCTGCCCGGTTCCGCCTGTTCGATGCGGTTTCGTCGTTTCTCAAGCGGGCCTCAGCGGCGTGTCCTGTCGTGATCGTCTTCGACAACCTGCATTGGGCGGACGGCTCGTCCCTGCGCCTCCTCGAGTTTGTTGCCGGTGAGATCGGCGAGTCTCCTGTCCTGTTGCTTGGCACATACCGCCACACGGACGTCTCGGCAGACCACCCTCTGTTCAGGGCGCTCGGAGAGCTGACGCGCCACAAGCGGTTCAACCGCGTAGCGCTGCGGGGGCTGGAACCGGCACCGACTGCAAGCCTGATTGAGTCCACCGGCGGGGCAGCGCCACCTCCGGGACTGGCCGCTGCTGTGCATACCCTGACAGAAGGCAACCCGCTTTTCGTCCGGGAGACCGCACGCCTGCTGGCCGCTGAAGGCCTGCTCGCTCCGGGCCGGTCGGCGGACCCGAAGCTCCTGGACTTCCGACTGCCCGAGGGCGTGAGAGAGGTCATCAGCAGGCGACTAGCCGTGCTTCCTCCGGAGTGCCGGGAGTTGCTGACGGTAGCCGCTGTTGCAGGCAGGTCGTTCAGCCTGGGGCTGTTGAAACGGCTGCAAGAAGGGCAGACCGAGGACCGCCTGATGGGACTGCTCGATCACGCACTTGCGGCGCACGTGATCGTCGAAAGCGGCAACAGGCCCGGCCAGTACGAGTTCAGCCACGCCCTTGTGCAGCGGACACTCGCCGAAGGCCTCTCACTGACGCGTCGGGTCCGCTTGCACGCCGGGATCGCCCAGGCGCTGGAAGCAATGTACGGCAGCAGGGTCGCGGACCATGCCGCGGAGCTGGCCTACCACTTCGCCCAGGCGGAGGCAGCGGCGGGTCCTAAAAAGGTCGTCCACTATTCGCTACTGGCCGGCGAGCAGGCGCTGGGCGCCTACGCCTATGAGGAGGCGGTGCAGCACTTCAAGCGCGCGCTAGCAGCTAAGGGTGAGGAGCCGCCAGACAGAGGGAGGGCCGAGGCGCTCGCCAGCCTGGGGCGCGCGCAGGCAGGGAGCCTCGAGCGGACAGACATGCAGGTGGCGGTCAATAGTCTCGCCCAGGCGGTTGACTGCTACCTGGCGATCGGCGAACACCGGCGCGCCGTAGCGGTCAGCGCGATCCCTCTGGCAAGCGTCCCGGGATCAACGGACGTGGCCAGCCTGCTCGAGCGCGTGCTCCCATATCTCGACGACCAGTCAGCGGTCACGCCGATCTTGCTCGCCCGTTATGGTGAGGCGTTGAGCATCGAGCGGAACGACCCAGAGGGCGCGGGCAAGATCCTTGCTAGAGCGGAGCAGGTGGCCAAATCGCTCAACGACCGCGAAGCGGCCATGCGGGTCTCTGCATACAGGATCAGCGTTGCGATTCACCACGCCAGGTTCGAAGGCATCGTGGACAGGGCGGTCGAGGTTCGGCAGCAGGCGCGGGAGCTTGGGAACACTGACGTCGAACTGAGTATGGCGTCGGCCGCGGTGGGAGCGCAAGTGACTTTTGGCGACGGAGAGGGCTTGAAAGAGACGATGCGCGTCGCCTGGGACCTGGCCCCGAAGCTGCACCGTGCCCAGGACATTGAGCACCTGTGCCACCAGATCAACGTGGGTCACGCGCTGTTCGGAGACTGGGAGCAAGTACGGACACACGCGGACCGCGGCCTGCGGGCCGCCCCGGAGGCGCCCCGTCAGCTGGGTGTCCGCGTATTTGTGGGATACGCGATAGGTAACTCCGAGGAAGGCGGCCGCTGGGCAGAGCGGTTGCTGGCCAGGATGAGGGCGGCGCCTGCGACCGCAAACTGGGCCTACGTCATGACCGGTCTCATCTTGCCAGCAGCGGTCTGCATGGGGGCCGATGGCAGTCTGCTCGCCCCCGCGAGGGACGCGAACGAAGCGGTCCTGAGTGACAGGCTGGCGACGAAGGGCCGTCGTAATTACGCGTGGCGCGGGTTGGGGATGATCGCCGCGGCGCAGACGGATTCCGGGCTGGCTGCTCGTGTTTATCAGCCGCTCCTGGAAGCCGGATACGCATCGCCCGTTACCAACAGGAGGGTGTTGGGCCTGGTGGCGAAGACCATGGGCAGGGACGACCTCGCCCGCACTCATTTCGACGACAACCTCCTCTTCTGCCGGAAGGCGGGCTTCCGGCCCGAACTTGCGTGGACGTGCCACGACTACGCCAACATGCTGCTGTCGAAGAGCGGCGCGCTGGACGCCCAGGAGGCCGCAAGGATCAGGGCGCTGCTGGACGAGGGCGAGCCGATCGCCGGCAAGTTCGGCATGAAGCCACTGTCGGCGCGACTTATCGCCCTGCGCGAAAAGTTCGCCTCACGTCGCGGCGGCCGGCCCGACTACCCGGACGGCCTCACCGAACGTGAAGTCGAGGTACTGCGCCTGGTTGCCGCGGGCAAGTCCAACCGCGAAATCGGCGAGGCGCTCGTTATCAGCGAGAACACCGTCATCCGGCACGTCTCGAACATCTTCGCCAAAGTCAGCGTGGCCAACCGCGCCGAGGCTGTCGGCTACGCGCACCGGCACGGGCTGGCCGCGGTTAACGACAGGCCATGAACGCTACTCACTCAATCGACATCTTTGTCGGCAGGGAGCGTGAGATGGCCGCGCTCACGGCCGCGCTCGACGACGCGCTCGCCGGGCATGGGCGGCTGGTCATGCTTGTAGGCGAACCGGGCATCGGCAAGACCCGCACCGCCGAGGAGCTGGCCGGCCTGGCCCGCCAGCGCGGCGCGGAAGTCCTGTGGGGGCGCTGCCCGGAAGAGCGCGGCGCGCCGCCGTACTGGCCCTGGGCCCAGGTCATCCGCGCCCATGCGGAGGCCGCGCCGGCTGACCGGCTCCGGGACGAGCTAGGCGGCGGCGCGACGGTGATCGCCGGGGTCGTGCCCGAACTCCGCGAACTGCTCCCGGACCTCGCGCCGGCGGGGCAGGCCGAAGACCCGGAGTCGGCACGCTTCCGGCTGCTCGACGCCGTGTCCTCCTTCCTCAAGCGCGCCTCTGCGGGCAGGCCGCTGGTCATCGTGCTGGACAACCTGCACTGGGCGGACGGGTCATCCCTGAAGCTGTTCGAGTACCTGGCGCAGGAGGTCGCCGCGTCGCGCGTCCTCATCCTGGGGACGTACAGGGACGCCGACGTCTCGGCTGAGCACCCCCTGTTCCTGACGCTGGGAGGGCGACGCGCCAGAAGCTCTTCAGCCGCATCGTGTTGCGCGGGCTGGCCGAGGGCGCCACCGGCGACATCATCCGCGCCGCCGGAGGGACCACGCCGTCGGCCGAGCTGGTCGACCTGGTGCACGGCCACACCGAGGGCAATCCGCTCTTCGTCCACGAGACGGTGCGCCTGCTTGCCGGCGAGGGCCTGCTCACCTCTGAGCGCATGGCGGACGTGCGGGACTGGGAGTTCCGCCTGCCCGAGGGCGTGCGCGAGGTGATCGGCAGGCGGACGGCGCGCCTGTCGAAAGAGTGCCGCGAGGTCCTCGGCGTGGCCGCGGTAGTTGGCCGGGAGTTCCGGGCCGATTTGCTCGCCGGGCTCCGGGAGGCCTGGTCAGGAGAGTTGCTGCTGGTGCTACTGGAAGAGGCCGCCGCCGCGCACCTGGTCGTTGAGAGCGCGGGGCGACCGGGCGTCTATGAGTTCAGCCACGCGCTCATCCATCGCACGCTTGCGGAGACGCTCTCACCAACGCGGCGGGCGCGCCTGCACGCCGAGGTCGCGCAGGCCCTGGAAGCGATGTACGGCGCGCGGTCTGACGACCACGCCGCAGAGCTGGCGTCGCATTACTCTCAGGCTGAGGCGGTGACCGGCCCCGGCCCTGTCGTCCGTTACTCCCTCGCTGCTGGCGAGAAGGCCCTCGCTGCGTACGCCTTCGAGGACGGCGTGGCGCACTTCGAGCGCGCTCTTGAGGCGCAGAAGCAGGCAGGCGGCCCGGAGGATGAGGTCACCGCGCGCCTGCTGGACGGCCTGGGCCGGTGCAGTGCGCACAAGGGTCGGCTGCCGGCAGCGCTTGAAAGCCTCTGGCAGGCATTCGACCTCTATGTGAAACAGGGCAACGTGCGCGCCGCTCTTGGTGTGGGGCGCTTCCCGTACCCGTTCCCGCTTTCGACGCGGTACCTGGAACTCCTTGAGCGCGCTCTGAAGTTCGCGGCGCCGGGCTCCCTCGACGAGGGCTGGCTGCTTTCCGCGTACGGGAGGTCGAACGCCGGTGACCGAGGAGACTTTGCGAAGGGCATTGAGTATCAGCGACGTGCTGTGGTGATCGCCAGAGAGCATGGCGATATCGGGCTCGAGATGTGGGCGCTCGGGCGGGCTGTGACGCTGTACTACCTGGTCGGGCAACATGAGGAGGCGATCGCCAGCGCCGCGGCGGCCATGGCGCTTGCGCCTCGGGGCGGCCCCCTGCACGCGGCCGTGCACACACTGCATTGGGACAGCATGGCGTACGCGGCACTGGGACGGTTCCCGGAGGCTGTCGTCAAGGCTGAGGCGTGTATGGCCGAAGCAGAGAAGACAAAGGCGCCGTTCCGCCTCATGCAGGGGCTGGGAGCAATGACGACGGTAGCCGCTGCCAGGGGCGACTGGGAGGCCGCCCTGGAGCTGTCCGCGCGCATGAGCCGAATCGGTGCGGGCGGCCCCGGCGCGCCGCCCAACGCAGCATTCCGTGCCTACCTTCTGGCTCAGACCGGGCAGGCCGGCGAGGCACGCGACCTGCTGGCGTGGGCGCTGCGCGAGGTCGGGACAGCGCCCGAAATGACGTTGGCGAGGCGCACTCACATTGTGTTCGTACAGGTGCCTCTGATCGCCCACGTCCTCGCCGAGGATGTTCCTGAGGCGGTCTACGCCGATCTGAAAACGATCGCGGACCAGACAAAAGCCACGCCGAACACAGCTCAACTGCTCGGTGCGGCAGGGTTGGCCGCGGTGATGCGCCCAGAGCCTGACGTTGACCTGGCGCGTCGGGGTTACCGGGCGCTGGCATACACCGCCGGACGGGCCGCGTCGGGCAGCTGGGGCTTCTTCGGGGGCGCTCTGATCGTCGTGGACCGGGAGCGCGGACTGCTGGCGGCGGCCCTTGGGGACCTCAAGGCGGCAGGGGAGCACTTCGAGGCCGCAGCGGCGTTCAGCCGGAAGGCAGGGTATCTGCCCGAACTGGCCTGGACCTGCCACGACCACGCCGACATGCTGCTTGCGAAGACCGGCGCGCTGGACGCCCCGGAGGCCGCGAGGATCAGGGTGCTCCTGGACGAGGGTGAGCCTCTCGCACAACGCCTCAGCATGGTTCCGCTCTCGGCGCGTCTGGCCGCGCTGCGCGAGAAGCTCGCCTCACGCCGTGGCGGCCGGCCCGATTACCCGGACGGCCTCACCGAACGTGAAGTCGAGGTGCTGCGCCTGGTCGCAGCCGGCAAGTCCAACCGCGAGATCGGCGAGGCCCTCGTCATCAGCGAGAACACGGTCATCCGGCACGTCTCGAACATCTTCGCCAAGGTGGGTGCGGCGAACCGAGCGGAGGCGACGGCCTACGCCGCCCGGCGCGGGCTGCTCGCCAAGTAGGTCGTGGGTCCCGCCCTGCGTCCCCGTCCCCGCAGCAAACACGTGTTGCGAGACGACGAGGCTGGATGATGTCATTCTGACCCCGGCGGAAGCCGGGGTCAGAATCTCGCTCAGGGGACGACACGCCGAAGACGCCCTCCAACGTGAACGGGATTCTTCGCTTCGGCCCTGAGGGCCTTCGCTCAGAATGACATCGACGCGCTCCCGCCGACGCCCCCAAACTCACAACTGTCGCGCCGCAGCTCGTTCGCCCTCCGACAAGCTCAGGGCGAACGGGCACGGCGGACAGCGCAGCCTCTGCCGCTTAGAACCGGCTCAGGGAGCGCAGGCGGTCAGACTCGCGCACAACGCCAGTGTTCAGGTGCGCCATGGCGGTCCTGAGCCGGCTGTCTAGAATGCGCAGGCTGGAAATCATCTTCAGCCTGCGGTACTCGGGGATGGTCTGCAGGCGGAGGGCGTCGAGCTCGCCTGCGATCTTCAACACGTTGTTTTCCAGGGCGTCCGTGTCTGTCCGGCTCGACGGCGGTGGCACCGGCGCTGGAGCGACCTCAACGGCGCGTTCCGGTTCGGGGGTCCGCGTGCCGTTGAGCACCTCGTCGATGAGCCTGGCGATGGCCAGTTCCGGCGCGGACTTCGCCCTGCCGACGACCCGCTCGACGTGGACCGAGCTCAGCCGCCCGTCCAGGAACGGCGCGGCGATCTCACGCTGTCTCCTGTGGTCCAGGATGTCGGCGATGGACCGCGCCTCCTTGAACGTAAGCTCGCCGTTGTCCACTTTCCGGCCCAGCTCCGGGTCGAGGGTGCGGATCAGGCTCTCGTAGTGGTGGATGGTGCCCGGCGTGATGCCGGTCCGCCGGGCGAGTTCCTGCTGTGTGACGGCGTGGGCGTCGCGGTACTTCATGAACGCCTTGCCCAGCTCCATGGGCGGGACGAAGCCGGAGTTGTACATTTCGGCCAGCCGCAGCTCTTCGCGCTCCTGCGGGGTGAGCTCGTCCTTGACCGTGCAGTCCAGCTCGCTCTCACCGGCGTCGCGGGCGGCGCGCAGCTGGCGGACGCCTGCAAACAGCACGAATTTCTGGGGACCGTCGCGCAGGACAACCGGGGCGCGTTTGGTGCGGACGGCGCGGCTGCCGTCGCGGGCCTCGGAGAGCTTGCCGGAACGGCGCTCCTTGTCGAGGAGGTCAGGGTCGGGCAGGATGTGTTCGATGGCGATCTTCATTCCAGATTCGTCCTTCTGAGGCAGCTCCGGAGGCCGGGGGTTGTCGAGGCGTGCGGAGCCGGTGCGCGGGCCACGCTGGTCTCGTGAACGCCGGGCAGATTGTTCCGCGTTCCTATTGCGCCGTGCAAAAACTGTCTGGGCACATTCCAGGTCCGGGAAAGGCCCATTCCGGTAGAGCATTGACTTTGGAATGGCCCGGAGCTACCGTTCGGGTGAACTTGTGGATAAGTCCTGTTTCCCAACGGCGAACGTATGCAGGAACACTCCCGCCCCGTACCGCCATACGTGCCCTACCGCACGTTCCGGAATTTCCTCGACATCCTGAAGGACGGCATACCCGCCCGGATTGACCGGAGCGTCTGGGGGCCGCGTTTTTCTGGCGGCTCCGGCGTCCAGCTCATGACGGCCCTCCGGGTGCTCAAGCTGATCGACCCTGACGGGCGCCCGGACCCGCTGCTTGAGCAGGTGGCCCGGGCGGAGGGCGACGAAAGGCGCCGGCTGCTGCGCGCCGCCCTGGAGCGCTTTTATGAGCCGGTGTTCAAGCTGGACCTGGCCCGGGCGACGCGCTCGCAGTTCAATGAGGCCTTCCGGGCTTTTGGCACCAAGGAAGGCGTGACGGCCAAGTGCGAGGCGTTCTTCGTCCAGGCGGCGCACGACGCCGGGGTGGAGCTGTCGCCGTACATCCTGTCGCGGCGGCACGGTGCCCGGCGGTCAGCAGCCCCGCAGTCCCGGCCCAGAACGGCGTCGCCTGAACGACAGGCCCCCGCTGCGCCGGCCCCGACGTTAGCGGCGCGCCCGTCGGTGGCGGAGCTTGTGCTCGCCAAGTACCCGGACTTCGACCCGGCCTGGGAGCCCGAAGTGCAGGCGAAGTGGCTGGAAGGGATGCAGCAGCTCTATCAGGGCCTGAGCGGCACCCCGCCCGAGGACGAGTAGTGGGGGCGCCGCCCGTTCGCCCTGAGCTTGTCGAAGGGCGAAGATGTGGGTGAGGGCTGGGTCCCCGCGCAATCGGGAACCCAGGAGCCCGTTCGCCCCCGGCTTTCGCCGGGGCAGACCTCGCCCTCTCGGCTGGAGACGGGACTGAGTGGCGCCGCGCATTCCTGTCAAAGTGTTACCCATGTCCCCGGTCGTACACACCCCCGCCCTCTCCCGGACGGAGAGGGCGAGGGGTGCCCCTCGACAGGCTGAAGCTCAGCTGACCCTCTGGATCAGGATGAAAGCGATCTTGTTGTTTGACGACCCGGCGGCGTTCGTCAGGGTGACCCGGCCGTCTGAGACCGTGACCGTCACCGTGTTGTCGAACCAGTGCGTCGAGCTGTTCGGTACACCGTCAATGGCCAGGACGCCTTCGACGTTGACCTTGTACACGCTGTCCGTGTTGCTCGGGTCTCCGGCCACGATGCGCACCTTGTATGTCCCGTTGGTGACCGCGATCTCCCACTTCAGGCCGGCCGGGTTTGAGGGCCGCTGCGTGTGGATGAGCGTGTCGTACCTCTGGTCCAGTGAGAGGCCGCTGTTGCGGTCGCGGGTCTCAGCGTTGGCGGTGCTCCAGCCGTACGAGAGGCCGCCGCCGCGGGGGCCGAAGACCCCGCCCGAGTCCACCAGGTAGCTCGGCCAGGTAGGCGACCCTGCCGGCTGGAAGTTGATCCTGGTCGCGCCGCCGGTGCAGTAGTTGGCGCCACCGATGTGGATCCAGGACAGCTTGCGTTCGCCGTAGCGGACACCGTCCAGGGACAGCAGCACGTCGCCGTAGAAGAGGTCCAGCTGGGCCGCGCACGGCGGGCTGCTGATCGGCAGTTGCATCGAGCTCGAGGGCGCTATCACCGCTGTGTCCCAGTCGAAGATGTCCTGGTTGTCGATCATCTCGTCGTACTTCTTATACGAGGCGAACCCGATCTCGTAGGAGCACAGCGCCGAGGCGTTGGTCACGGTCCCGACTGCGGACAGCAGGTTCCCGGCCACCTTGATGCTCCCCGACAGGTGTGCCTCCGGGTTCGGGCTGGCACATGACGGCGCCGGGGTGGCCGTGGGCGTCGGCGTCGCGGTTGGCGACGGCGCGGCCGTCGGGCTTGGCACAGGCGTTGCCGTCGCACTCGGGACAGGCGTTGCCGTCGGGCCTGGTGCAGGCGTAGACGTGGCACTCGGGACAGGCGTCGCCGTAGGTTCGGGCGTCGGCGTGGCCGTCGGCACAGGGGTTGGCGTTGGGGCAGGGGGTGTGGGGGTCGGCGTCGCCGCCGCCAGAGAGGTCTCGGTCCAGGACACGATCACCACCTGGTCCGACGGCATCGGGACAACCTCTGTCAGGACCTGGTGGCCGCCCTGCTCGGTTGTGATCGTAAAGTGCTGACGTGCCGTGACCGGCGCGGTGTCACCCGTCGTGATGCTCGGCGTGGCGCCCGTCACACCGGCGTCCTCGCTGACCTGCGCTCCGGACCGGGAGTAGTGCACACCCGGCGGCAGGTTGGCCACGGCGGCGAACGTCAGCACCGCGGACTGGCCCGGCTGGAGGACAAGCGGGTCCACAACCCACCGGTGCACGAGGCGGTTAGTGACCCAGTCAAGGACAATCGTGGGGTCTGCGACCGAGGCGCCGTTGGACGAACCGGGGACGTAGGTGAAGTCCACCGTCGTGGCGTGTTGCAGCCATTCGACAGTAAGCGGCGCGGCCCCCGTGTTCGTCACAGAAACCGCGTACTGGACGGTGCTGTCCACACCGGAAACCACCTCGTCCGGCGTCATGGTCGTGCCGATGCCGAGGGCGGCGAAGTCTGTGAACCGAGTGATCGCGAGCTCCTCTGCGGCCACCGTCCCGAAGTCGACAACCCGGGCGCCGGCGTCCGTTGACTCGATGCCCTCAGGCTGCTGTCCCTCGACCTCGAACGTCAGTGTCGCCTCGCCGCCAAAGCCAGGCACCGTCACCGGTGGAGACAGGAGCCAGCGGCAGCCGGTCGCCTCAAAACAGGCGTCGGGGTCGCTGGTCGTGACGCCAGACGTCGTGCCGGGGACATATGCAGGGTCCCAAATCACCGGGTCTACGGTGATGCGGTCGATATCGTGGTCTGACGAGTCGAAATTGACAACCGTCACCGTAAAAGTCACGGTCACCGGCGTGTCAGGCAGGTTGGTCTCTGGCGTTGCGGACAGGAAGACCTGGATGCCTTCGTTGACCGGGCCGCCGGAAGAC
>CAYWBD010000343.1:0-11861 GCA_964456315.1 uncultured Thermoflexus sp. | reverse complement strand
GGGGCCCCAGGCCGCCCTCGCGGGCCGGCCGCCGTGGGTTCAGTCTTTCCAGACCTCAAGCTGAGAGGTCACTGAGACCACACCAAATGGCGCACCTGGCCAGCCCTGTGAGCATGCACCTGATTGAGCGGGCGCTGCGAGGCGTCATCATTCACGACTTGCCGCCAGCCACGCCGGGGACACGCTCGGCCGCGGTCTATGTCCTGTTCTCCAACACTAGCGGCGGGCCGGCAGTCACGCTCATCCGGAGGTCAGACACCGTCGGCCAGCACAGGGGCGAGTACGCCTTCCCAGGCGGCGGCGTGGAACCGACGGACCGGTCCCTCCATGACGCCGCCCTCCGTGAGGTCCAAGAAGAGATCGGAGTAGGGGCCGGGGCCATCGAGCCCTGGGGTGGGCTCAGGCCCGAGATGACGGTGACCTCCGGCTACCTGGTCGTCCCGTTCACTGGCCGCCTGGCAGACGGCGTCAGGTTCACCCCGGCGCCGGAAGAGGTGGCGTCGATAGTCAGCTTCCCGGTGGCCACCTTGGTCGACCCTTCAAGCGAGCGGACCATCTCCCGGCTCAGTGGTCCCGGCTCGGTAACCCATTCCGGCGACACCGGCGCCCGCGATGGCGCTGGGTGCGCCACATACACCGCCTACGCCTACGATGGGAAGGTGATCTGGGGAGCGACGGCCCGGATACTCGCCCAGGTCATCTCGGCAGTCCGGGCGGCCTGAAGGGCGGGCGCGCCGGGACATTGGGGCCGCAGAATACCGCGGTCAACAGCACAGGACCAAGTCCGGAGGATATGTGGCAGAGCAGGCGGGCCAAGAAAAACTGACCCTGAAAGAGATCGAGGCGGAGCTTGGAAAGTTTCCCGCCCCGGTAGCCGAGCGTTTCCGTAAGGCCAACGCTCAGCTTGCAGGCCGGCTGGCCCAGGAGACCATCGTCGAGTGGGCGGCCGAAGGACTTGACGTCGCCCGCAAGACGGTCCGGTCCTGGGAGGCGGCGGCTGAGTTCTTCGATGCCTCCGCCCCTGTCCAGCGGCAGCTCCCGTCGGGGCAGTTCCTGCGCTGGGCTCGCACCGGCGCCGCTCTCTGCGCTGACTCCCCCAGCCTGGCGGTGGCCTACTTCAAAGCCAGCCCGGCGACCATGGTGCGCCTGCGGCCCCGCTACATAGACGACTGGGCCACAGTCTGCAGGTCGCTCTACCGCGGGACTTGGAAGTCCAGCGCGCTGGCCTGCCGCCTGTACGAGGCGACGCCCCGGCTGCTTGAGTCGGTCTCTTTTGAAGAGTTCTGCCGCCTCGGGAGTTTCCTCGAAGCGCTCTCACGTCGCTCATACGACATGGCCGGCGACTGCCTCAACGGCTCGCTGGAGCTGTTCCCAAAGCTCGGGCAGGACGTCGATGGCTTCGTCGCGCTTGCCACATCTGTCACCGAGGCTTCATGGCGCGACGTAAAGCCGCTCTTTGACATCGCAGGTCCAGCCCTGGCGGACACCGCCCAGCCGCACCGTGCCGCGCTGATTGCGCTGGCGAGGCGCCTGGTCGGTGCGGGCCAGTCCGACGTCTCGCTCGTCATCAAGGACGGCGCGCTGGCGATCGTGCGCGTCCCCGTGGACTACCGCGATCACCTCATGCAGATGGCCGACGCCCTGGCCCGCCTCTCCCCAGTGAACGCACCGGAGTTCCTCAGAAGCGCGCCCGCCGTGTTGGAGCGTGTGACATTCCCGCAACTCAGAGAGTGGCACGCCACAGGGGCGGAGATAGCCCGCGAAAACCCGGACGCCGGCGTCGCGTTCTTCCGGCTGGAGTCCGCCCGGTCCGGCGAGATCCTGGACTCCCTGTCTTCCAGCATCGAGCTAAGCCGCGTGCGGGACATCCTCCGCATGTACTGCCGCGCGCTGGCCGGGAGCGAAGTCGAGGTACAGGCCTCTCAGCAGCTTGTGGACAAGAACATCGGCTGGGTCGAGGGAGACACGCCCACCACAGAGGGCACGACCATCTTCCTGCCCGGCGCCGTGAACAAGTTCCCTTCCAAAGACGACAACTTCTCCTGGTTCAAAGTGATCTCCACGCACCAGGTCGGCCACATCGAGTTCGGTAGCTTCGGCTTCGACTTCGACCGCCCGTCTACCCTGTTCCGGGACCTCCGTCCGAAGCTGCCTCAGGGGCGCAAGGGCGCGTCCACGGAAGCTGTCCAGGAGAAGCAGAAGGGCGGCGAGAAGGGCCAGGAGAAGCGGGGCCTGGAAACTGCGTTCCTGACGGACATGTCCCGCTTTTTTGACCTCTTCCCCGAGCACGCCCTGGCCCTGGACCTGTTCACCGTCATTGAGGACGCCCGGCTGGACGCCCGCATATTCCACGAGTACCAGGGCATCGCCCGCGCCTACTCGGCCACGCAGTCGCGCTCCCTCGAAGACCGCCCGCGCATGGAAGAGCTTCCCGCACGCGAGGCCCTCCTGGAGTTCATGGTCCGCCTCAGCCTCGGCCAGAAGAAGGGCCTGGTTGCGCCCAAAGACCACATCGAGACGGCTCGCAAGCTCCGCCGGCTCGTGCGCCGGGTCGCTGTCCCGGAGGGCACCGTCGAGGACTCCTCGGAAGCCACCGTGCGCGCCTACGCGCTGCTTTCTGAGATCAAGAACGACGAGCTTGCTGAGGACGAGTTCGACAGCGTAGACCAGGGCGACCAGTCCGAGGAGCAGCAGGACGACGGCAAGGAAGACTTCGACGAGGACAAGATCGTCCAGCAGTTCATGCAAGGCATGCAGCCCGGCGACCAAGGCGACGAGCAGCAAGAGGGCGAAGAGCAGGGCGAAGGGGAGGAGTACGAGTCACCACAGGACGTTGACTACCGCGGCGAGTTCAAACCCGAGCTCGGCCAACTCCTCTCGCAGCTGCAGATGGGCGAGGGGGACGGCGAGGGCGAGGGCTACCAGCAGATCACCGCCGAACAGCTCAAGGAGATGATGAAGAACGCCGCAGAGCTGGAAACTGAACAGAAAGAGCAGTCTGGCAATCAGCAGATGCAGGAGATGCTCGACAACCTCATGAAGGAGCTCGCCCGCCGCGAGCCCCAGAACCAGCAGTACACCCAGGGCCCCATCGTCCACGTGGATGAGGACGGCGGCCCCCTCGAAGCCACCGAACCGGACACGTTCGTGTACGACGAGTGGGACTTCCGCGCCAACGAGTACAAGCCACGCTGGTGCCTGGTGCACGAGAAACCGATGGCCGAGGGCGAGGTGACGTTCTACCAGGAGACCCTGTCCAACTACTCCTCCCTGGTGCGCCAGATCCGCCGCCAGTTCGAGCTCGTCGTCCCGGAGATGTACCGCAAGGTCAAGCGCCTGGAGGACGGCGAGGAGTTTGAACTCGACTCTGTCATCGAGGCCATGGTGGACCTGCGCTCCGGCTCCACGCCCTCAGAAAAGCTCTTCTGGAGGCGCAACAAGACAGAGCGCAGCGTCGCCGTCGCCTTCCTACTGGACATGTCTGCGTCCACCGCAGAGGCCATAGACGAGGCTAAGCGCGGCTCGGACGACTGGGGCGCGCCTGACGACCCCGTCGAGTACATGGTCTGGCTGCGCTCCCGCCGCGCTGAGGGATTGCGCAGGGCCTACAAGCGCATCGTGGACGTCGAGAAAGAGGGCATCGTCCTCCTGGTCAACGCTCTGGAGACGCTCGGCGACTCCTATGGCATCTACGGCTTCTCCGGCTACGGCCGGGAGAACGTCGAGTTCTACGTCATCAAGGACATGGACGAGCGCTTCAGCCCCGATATTGCCCGCCGCATAGACCGGATCGCGCCCCTGCACGCCACCCGCATGGGCCCCGCCATCCGCCACGCCAGCGCCAAACTCATGGAACAAGACTCCAGGTCCAAGTTCCTGTTCCTGATCTCAGACGGCCGCCCGCAAGACCGGGGCTACTCGCGCGAAGGCGTCGAGAAGGAGTACGCCGTCCACGACACCCGCATGGCGCTCGTGGAGTCCAAGCGGCTGGGGATTACGCCGTTCTGCCTGACCGTGGACAAGGCCGGGCACGACTACCTGAAGACCATGATGCAGGACTTCTCCTACGAGGTCCTGCCAGACATCACCATGCTCCCCCAGCGCCTGCCGCTTCTTTACCGGAAGCTCACGACGTAAAGGGGCTCGGGCATGGCCGGGCTGATTAGCCTAGAGCGCCCGTGAGAGCGTCCACACGCCCCAGGCGGCGAGCGCGACCCCGCTCGCTCGTGTGATCAACGGCGCGCCGCGCGGCGTGGCTTTTTCCGCCAGGACAAATACGGCGATGGCGGCCACCCAAATCAGGTTCATTACGCCGCCGACAAATAGCAGGGCCATGAGCACCCAGCAGCAGCCGAGGCAATACAGGCCGTGGCGGAGGCCCATCACCACCGCGCCAGGAGCGCCGTCACGCCACTCCGTCATGATGAACGTCAGCGGCGTTCGGCAGGCCGTCAAGCAGGCCCGCTTTAGCGGGCTCCACTGGTAGGCGCCGGCAGCGACCAGGACCAGGCCCCCGAGGATGCCACTTGTCGCGACCATCTCGGACGACACCAGTGAGGCCCTCTGAAAGCCCCACTGCGAGAGCGCCGCCGCCGCCGCGAAGCTGCCCCAGACGAGCACGTAACCCGTGACGAACACGGCTGTCGGAACAAACGGACGCTCCTGCTCCCTACGCCGGCGGTTCAGGGTTGCGAACGTCAGGACCATCGGCGCCGCAGAGGGAAGCATCATCGCCACCATCATGACGGCCCACATCGAGAACACCAGGCCGTAGCTGGCCAGCGTCCAGTCACCCGTCAGCGGCATGGAAAACCAGCCGGCGGAGTCCATCGCGTCCATGCCGGAGTCCATCGCCTCCCCGCCGTTCATTGTGGCTGCAAGGCGGACAACGTATACCCAGGCCAGAGCTGCGATCCCGGCGATGCCCAGCAACACCACTGTCCTGTCGCGTGAGATCAGTGCTTCAAGCGACGGGCGGACTTTCATCTGCGACTCTGAGTCCTTCCTGGCTCCGGTGTTAGGCCTGGGCGAGGGCGTTCAGCAACGCTTCGCGGGATACCGGAGCGCAGGGACACCGCGCCCGAGCGCCACGGATGGTGATGTTCCGAACGGACGACGAAACCGTGCGCGAGCCGGTGCGGCACTGCGGAATATCCCGCCTGCCAACAGGATCGGCGGCTGTGCCTAGTTGTGGTAGCTGACCTTCGTTATGAACCCGGCTTTGTCGGGATACGAGAATTTCAGGTCCTTGTGGGGGGCCTTGCACGTCTTGGCCGCGACAATGTCAGCGCCCTTGAACAGGAAACCCGTCTCGTGCTCAAGCCGCATGTGTTCAGGCTCCCCTGTGACGGGATTTTTTATCGGAGTCACCGCCACTTCAAGGATATTGCCGACTTTGACGCTGCTATCGCGGCCCTTCATCTTGAAATCGAATGGCGCGTAAACAGGCTCCAACATCTTCCCGACCAGCTGTGCGATGATCTCGAATGGCATACCGCCAGCTTGGCCGCTGGCGATAGCCAGCATGGCGTCGCGCTGTTTCTGCGTGGCCTTTTCGTCCACGATCACCCCCACTGTGAGGTTGCCCAGGTGCAGCGCCTTCGGGGAGTGAAGGAAGAACGCGAACCCGAGGCCGTCCAGCCTGACATCGCCGTAGCTGCCCTTGTTGATGCGGTAGGCGCCAACGCCCTCACAAAACCCCATCGTCGGAGGCGCCTCGTATTCGCACGGGCAGCCGTAGTCGCAGTTGCAGCCCTGGATATAGTCGGCCTCCCACGCCCATTTCACTTTCGGCTTCGCGGGGGCTTTGGTCGCCATCGGACTCCTCCAGGTAACTCGCCGCGTAGACAACAGGTGGTGCGGACGCACCTTTTGAGCGCCCGCAGGTTACGGCCCGCCCAGATTCATGTCAATTGGCGGTGCTAAAGTGGGCACCCGAGGTCAGCTGTGTGTTAGCCGCTGAGGCGGCCTGGCAATCCTCCATGCAGGACACCCGCCAACGTCCGCGCATGCGAGCCATCGCCAGCGAAGACCTACACCTCGCCGCGGGCGACGGCGTTGGCCAGGCCTATGAGGGCCATGACGGCAGCGCGCTGCATGACGATGTCGCGCGGCCAGCGGCGCGCGTCTCCGCCGGTGTGTGCGCCTTTCGCAGACTGCGCTGCGTAATAAAGCCCGCCGTCTGCGACGCGCATCACCGCGAGGCCGATGTCCGCCTTCAGCCGTTCACGCGCCGCGCCGGCCAGGGCCAGCGCCTGCGACGGGGCGCCCGATGGCCCGGCGACTGCCTGCGGCACCGCCCTTGGAATGACGCGGTCCGTCTGCGGGGCCGGACTGGGGATGGCATCAGCGTGCGGGGCCATTCCTGAGCTGGTGGCGTCCGTTCGCGCGGCCGCCGGAAGCTCAGACGGACCAGCGAGCAGGGCGTCTAGAGAAGCCGTCTCCGGCCCGACGACCAGCGCGCCCCTGAACACCGCGCCGTGCCCCGGGGCCGCCGACAGCATCGCCGCCACGTTGCCGCCGGTGGCGTTGTCTACCACGGCCACCGTGCGGCCCTGCGACGACAGCAACGCCAGCACCCGGGACGCCGGCGTCTCGTCGTCCGTGCCCCAGACCGCGTCGCCCAGCCGACGTGCGATCTCGCGCTCAACAGGCTCCGCGAGCCGCGCCGCCTCAGTGCGCGTCGGCGCCTTCGAGATGATCCGCAGGTGGATCCCGTCCGGCCGGGCGTAGATCCCCAGGTACGGGTTCTCCTTGCCGAACAGGTCTGTCAGCTGCTCGTCTATCCCGCCCTCGGAGATTCCGTACGTCTTGAGCGTGCGTGAAAACACGACGCCCGCCCCGGCGACCTGCGCCAGCTTCGGGCCGATGGTCTCTGCCCACATGCGCTGGATTTCCCTAGGCGGGCCAGGAGTCAGCACGATGTGCCGCCCGCGGCTCGTCACCCACCAGCCCGGCGCGGTCCCGGTGGGGTTCGGCACAGTCATCGCAGACGGGATCAGCGTCGCCTGCTTGATGTTGGTCCTCGGCATGGCGATGCCGCGCTGCTTGAACACTCCCTCCAGCCACGTCAGCAGCGCCGGGTCCACCTTCATCTCTTCGCCCAGGACTTTTGCCACCGCCTCACGGGTCAGGTCATCGCTGGTCGGCCCCAGGCCGCCGCTCGTGACCGTGACGTCCGACCTCGACAGCGCGCGCTCCACTGCCTCGCAGATCTGCCCGAGGTCGTCCCCTACCGACGTGAACCACCGCACCGTCACCCCGGCCTCGGCCAGGCGTTGGGCGAAGAACGACGAGTTGGTGTCCACGATCTCGCCCATCAGGATTTCGTGGCCGATAGACAAGATTTCGCCGTTCAAGAATTGCCTCCGGGGCGGCGGCCTGTTCAGCCAGCGAGTAGGCCGGTGGCCTATTCAGCCAGCCAGCAGGGCAGTGGTACCCACACGGTTGGCAGTCGTAATACGACGGCGACGAATGATACGGCCCGGGCGGCCTCGTGCCAGTGTAGAGCGGTGGAGTGGTGGGGCTCGCCCTGCCAGTCGACAGCCTCGGGGCGACTGCGCTGACGCAGACCGTAGGCCCGAGCGTTAGCTCTTCTTGACGAACGGCTCGCCTTCAAAGGCCGCCAGGATGCGGTCGGCCCAGGCCGCGTCCGCCCGCAGCAAATCGGTCGTCTCGTTGGCGACCATATAACGGTCCTTGCCGTCAGGCGTCAACGCGCCGATGGTCATCGAGGTGCGAGTCACCTCCGTGACATTCGGTCTGGTCTCAGACTCAATCCGGATCGAGATGTAGGGCGCGTTGACTGTGGCGCCGTACGGCTCGTACTCGACCTGCTCTGCAAGGTCCAGCTGCACGGCCCCTTTGATCTGGTGGTCCGCGATCAGCTGGAGCGTAGCAAGGATTGCGGCTTCGTCCGCCAGCTGAGTCCCCTTGCACGGCTCGCCGTCCACCGGCAGGTCGCACACGTACCAGAGGCCATCGTCGTCACTGATCCCGTAGCCCTGGACAACCTCATTTTCCTTGAAATACAGGACCTCAGCGGCCTTCGCGGGGTCCATCGTGTACCACCAGTTGGGGTAAGGCGGCTCGACCGCGAGCCGCTCTAGGACGTTCCCCCAGGAGGAGTCGACCAGCACCAGCTGTGGGTTGCCCACGAACCGCGCATAGTGGGCGCCTTCGTTTGCTGTCGCCGAGCCTATGTCGAGCGTGATATTGGAGCCGTCACGCAGCACGGCGGAGATGACCAGGGAGGGCCGGTCGAGCCCGTACTTGACCGGGTCGTCGATCTCAGGCCTCAACACCCGTTGGGTCTTGGGCCCGCCCAGCAGGGTGGTAATGCCACCCCAGCGCTGCAAGTTGGCCGGCACGTCTGCCGGCGTTTCGAAGTACCAGCGCCGCTCCGTCTCGCGGAATACCCACGACACAGACTTGTCACCGGCGGAGATGGTGATCTTCCGGAGATCGTCGGGCGAGAGGTTATAGAAGAACGGCGGGTCCGGGTCGTCGCTCTCGAACGGGGCTTTCTTGACGACCCAGGACGCGCCAACGGACGCCCATGCGAGGACGATTACCAGGACAAGTGTCAGGCGAAGTCCCATATGCTCTCAGGCTATCCCTAATTACCAGTCGCCGTTACGGCGATGGCCAGACGACGATACCGACGAAACATTGGGCGACGCTGCGACGGCGCTGCCTAACGTCTGATCCACCACGCCCAGACGCCTGCGATGCTCACAAGCGCCGGGACCAGGAGCCAGCCTGTCCAGCGAACAAAATCGCGCTCGGTGCTCGTAAGCACAAGCTCCCTGAACGCGTTGACCTTCGGGCGCACCGAGATCAGTTCGAAGTCGCGCGCCAGCCAGTTCACCGAGTTCACCAGGAGGTCCCCGTTCTTGGCAGACGCGAAGAAGGCGTTGCTGGCGAAGTCCGCATCGCCGGTCAGCACGATGCTGGTGGTCACAAACGCGCCGTCCACGAGCTGGGGCCGGCCAGACAACTCCGATATCGCCTCGGCCGCCACCACGAGCGGGAATGGGCCGGACTGGTCGATATCCTGGTCGAACCGGACCGTCTCCGGGTCCGTCTCGGCCCAGCTGCTCAGGGTAGTCGTCGCCAGCAGGTCGTGGATCACATACGGACGCCCGTTCTCTGTAAGAGGTACGGTGTCAGGCGTCACCGTGGACGCAAGGTAGGCCGAGCCGGGCAGGTAAAGTACGTCAAAATCAGCGGTGATGCGGTTGGGCGGGATCTGACCGTTCGACTTCTTGACCTGCAGGAACAATGGGTTCGGGGCGACAAAGCTCGCGGTGTCCACGACCTCGCCGGTGCCGATTGCCAGGCCGTACCTCGCCAGGAAACCTGCGACCGTCGACGGCGTGCCCCCGGGCTCCGTCAGCACCAACAACGACCCGCCGCGCCGGGCGTATTCGATGAGCGCAGGCTCCTCGACCCCGCTGAGCTCCTGCTTGGGGTCCGCGATGACCACCACGGCTGGCATGTCCTCGGGGGCGCCAGAAGTCACCAGGGAAGCCAGCTCCTGAAGCGTTATGTTCTGCACCGTGTAGTTCTCGCGGAGCAGGGCTTCTGCGGCGAGCCCGTACGCCTCGGGGCCCACGGTGTCGGTGATGTCACGTTCCGAGTGTCCCGAAACGAACGCCACGTTCTTCTGCCGGATCTGGTTGACCACAAGCAGCCCGGTGATGAGCTGCTGCTCAGTGAACACGACCGGGGTCGTGTCCGGGTCGCCGCCTTCTATAAGTTCGGTGCGGCGGGACTGCATGCCCTCCACCGCCAGCGCCGGGTAGGCCGTCACGCCAAACTCCGCCGCGACGTTGGGGTCAAGCTCCGGGTCCACCAGCCGGTACTCGAACGGGTGCGTGGTCGACCGGCGCTTGAACTCGCTCAGCAGGTCTTCGGTGTTCTTCCACGCCGCCCGGCGCGCCGCCGTGTTCGTCGTGAAAAACGCGTTGACCCGGACCGGCTCTTTCAGGTTCTCCAGCGCAGTCAGCGCCTGGTCGGCCAGCGAAAACTGCTTGGTGGCCGTGGTGTCCGCACGCAGCCAGCCCATGGGGTCGGGCCGCGACACCAGATAGAACATGACGAAGTTCGCGATCGCGGCGATAGCCACAAACGCCATCAGCACGACAACCGTGTTGACCCCGTACCGCCCGCCGCGCCCAAGGACCGCGCGGCCCACCGTGCGCCAGGAGATGAGCAGGTCCACAAGCAGCAGCACGCCGCCGGCGGCCAGGACGATGAACGCCGTGCCCTGCAGGTCGCGCAGGAACAGGTAGACCAGGCCGCCCAACACGATCGCGCCAACGCCGGCCAGCGCCAGCATCCGCCTGATGGACGCGGTCGCCGTCCGAAAGCGCTCGGACATGGACATGTCCCTGGGCTCTTCGGTCTGTGAGCGGGGGCGGGGTGGCTGCTCGCGTCTGGACGTCATCCGGCTGCTACCGCCACCTTCTGATTTCAAGGACGAGGACCGTCAGGAACAAGAACACGCCGGTCATCGAGACGTAGTAGACGACGTCTGGCACGGAAAGGATGCCGCGAGCAAAGTCTGCGAAGTGGCCGGACTCAGCGACGCCGAAGCTCTTCAAGTCAAACACCGAGAACGATGCGCCGAGTTGCATCCCGTTGAGCACGTCTGCCGCTTGCCCGCCGACCCGCTCGGATACGAAGTCGATGACCGTCAGCATCGTCAGGACTCCCGCGCCCACAATCAGTCCCACGAGCTGGTTCGGGCTCAGCGCTGAGGCAAAAAGCCCAACTGCCACTGTGGCCGACGCGTAAAGCAACAGCCCCAGGTAGCCAGTGAGGAGCGGACCGACGTCCGGCACGCCGAAAATCACCAGCACAAGCACGAAGTAGAGGCTCAGCACAGCCATGATCACGACCATGAAAAAGGCCGCGATGAACTTGCCCAGCACCACTTCGGTCTCGCGCACCGGCGACGTGAGCAAAAGCTCCAGCGTCCCGAGCTTCTGCTCCTCTGCGATCAGGCGCATGGTCAGCGCAGGCGACATGAAGATGAGCAGGAAGACCGCGCCCGCCAGGAAGCCGCGTACTGTCGCCTCGGAAAAAGCGTCGGAGACCGACGCAACAAAAAAGAAGCCCGTGATCGCCATGAACGCCGCGGCGACCACGTAAGCCATGGGCGACGAGAAGTAGGTCTTGATCTCCTTGGTGGCGATGACGCGGATGTGGTTCAAGGCCGGTTACCAGTGTCCTCATCTGTAGTCAGCTCAAGGAAGATCTCTTCAAGGGTCATCGGCAGCGGGTGCAGGGCAACGAGGCCCCAGCCCTTGCCGACAATCTCAGCGGCGATCCTCTCCGACGCCCCGGTGTTCGGGCGCGCGTCAACAACGAGCGCGACCCGGCCCGCCTGGTCCGGCCGCGCCTGGAGGTCTGCCCGCGTGTCCGTCCTCGCATCGACAACGTTAGGCGTGTCTCGCAGCAGGCCGATCACGTCCTTGGCCTGCACTCCCCGCACAACCAGCTCGATGCGCTCCGTGTGCTGCAGCCTGTCGGACAGGTGGGCAGGGGTGTCATCCGCCACGATCCGGCCCTCGTGGATCACGAGCACTCGGCTGCAGATCATGCTCACCTCGGGCAGGATGTGTGAGCTCAACAGCAGCGTGTGGTCGTGGCCCAGCTCCTTGATGAGCTCGCGCGTCTCGACCACCTGCACCGGGTCGATGCCAATCGTGGGTTCGTCTAAGACCAGCACGTCCGGCTCATGGAGGATGGCCTGAGCGATGCCCGTGCGCTGGCGGTACCCCTTGGAGAGCTTGCCGACCAGCGTGTCCCGGTAGTCGCCAAGCCGGACCATGTCTATGACCTTGGGCAGCCGC
>CAYWBD010000342.1:0-13440 GCA_964456315.1 uncultured Thermoflexus sp. | reverse complement strand
TCGCTGCGATGACTGCCCGCGCCCGGGCGCGGGAGATCATGCTGCCCATGCTGTTCCTGCCCGCCATCACGCCACTGCTGCTCGCCGCCGTCGAGGTGACTGCCGCGGTAGCTCAGGAGCGGGGGTTCGCAGACTCGGCCCAGTGGCTCGGGCTCGCGGCGGCGTTCGACGCCGTGTTCGTCGTCACTGCGGCGGTAGTGTTCAGCCACATCCTCGAGGACTGACCGGCTGGCTGCCGAGTACGTGATAATGTTCACAATCGCCGACGCCCAGGTGACCCAATCGCAGACCAATTACTCTGCCTGCTACATGCTGCGAGCCATCTTCAACCGCAACCTGTTTCTCCTGGCGACGGGCGCCGCCACCATCCTCGCTCTGTGGATGGTGTTTGTCTGGGTGCCGACCGAAACTGCCCAGGGTGCGGTATATCGGAGCCTGTTTTTCCATGTGCCTCTGGCGTGGGTCTCGATGGTGTCGATCGTCGGCGTGGCGCTGTCCAGCCTGGCCTACCTGAGGTTTCGGGACATCCGCTGGGACCGGCTGGCCGTAGCGATGGCCGAGACCGGGATAGTGTGCGGGGCGCTGATGCTGCTGTCAGGCATGGTCTGGGCGAGGCCTGTATGGGGAGTCTGGTGGACAGGCGAGGCCAAACTGACCACCGCGCTGATCATGTTCTTCATCTACGTCGCATACCTGATGTTCCGGGCCTACTATCCGGCCGGCGCGCAGCGCCAGCGCATCGCCGCCATCATCGCCGTCATCGGGGCCATCGACAGCGTGATCATCTACGTCGCGGCTGACCTGTGGGAGCGGGCGCACCCGCCGATCATCCTGGGCCCGGCTGCGGGCGACGACGGGCAGTTTGCATCCGAGTTCGGGCTTACCCTGCTGGTCGCAGTGGTCGCGTTCACGATGCTGTACGTGTTCGTAGCTTCTGAGCGGTACAGGCTGCGCCGCTCGGAGGACGAGGTGGTCTTGCTGCGGAGGAAGGCGCGCTCAGCCGAAGGGGCTGGGACGTGAAGGCACGGGTTGGCGCAATCGGGCTGGCTGTTGCAGCGCTGGTCACAGCATCGACCGTGGGCGCCAACGCGCAGGCCGGCGGGCCTCCCGTGAGCGGGGTCGTGGTCGCTATCGCTTCATCTGAGGCGGGAGAGCTGGAGTCATTCAAGATCACTGATGCCGCTGGCGCGACGCACGAGTTCCGAGTACAGGGAGGCGCCAGTCCGACAGCGTACGGGCTGGAGAACCAGGCAGGCGACCGCTGGACGTCTGACCAGGCGAAGGACCCTGTCGAAGCGGCCCGGCGCCTCCTCGACCACCAGGTCCGTTTTGCACCAGTCACGGTGACCGCCCGGGACGAGGTCGCGGTTACGGTAGTCGAGGCAGAGAGTGGCAAGCTGGAAACAAACCTGGGGTACCTGTTCGCCATATACACGGTCACTTGGGTAGCATTCTTCGGATATGTGTTCCTGCTGGGGCGCCGACAGCGTGACCTCCAGCGGGAGATAGACCGGCTGAAGTCCGCCGCGACCGTGGACGGCAATAAGCAGGCACGCCCATGACCACCCGCCAGCCCGGCGAC
Organism: uncultured Thermoflexus sp.; assembly: GCA_964456315.1. Lineage (GTDB taxonomy): Bacteria > Chloroflexota > Dehalococcoidia > Lucifugimonadales > Lucifugimonadaceae > SHXW01. The sequence continues at coordinate 11,858 of CAYWBD010000342.1, read as the reverse complement.
GCGCCGGGGCCCGAGCAGAGTTCTGACGCGCCCGGGCGAACTCCCGGCGAACAGCCGTTGGGCCGTCCGTCAACGCTGTTCAGTCCAAAAGTGAAGGCGGGGTTCGCCCTCGTCGTGATCGTGGGCGCACTGGTCTATTTCGGGTCCGTGGCGTTTCGCGGGGCGACCGTCGCGTATCACACGGTCAGCGATGCGGCGCAGATGGGACCGACGCCGCTTGACCGGCTGATCGGTGTGAAGGGCAAGCTGGTCGAGGGTAGCTACGTCCGGTCACCAGACGGGCTGGTCGCGAATTTCCACCTGCGGGACGAGGAGGGCGCGGGGTCGCTTGATGTCCGGTACACAGGGGACATCGGGCAGGTCTTCTTCAACGAGCACTCCGAGATCATCCTGCAGGGCGCGCTCAACGCCGAAGGCGTGTTCAATGCTGAACAGCTGACGGTGCGCTGCCCGTCGAAGTACATGACTGAGGAGGAGCGCGCCGAACTGGAACAGCAGAAGCAGACTGAGCCCAGGCCGGCGTACAGCGCAGGGTAACAATGCGGCTTGGCAGGCGGAGCTGGCCGTGCGCGCGGGCCGTTGCGCGCCGAGGTGCCGCCATCGTCGTGCACTCGCCTACCGAACATGCGCTATCGTGCAGGACCAGCAAGCGGTAGTTGATCACGCGTTTCGCAAATGCGGGGAACTGCGTAGCAATTTGCGTGGACTCCGGACCCAGGGTGTTGTCTAAAATCGGATAACCCGAGTGGCCCCCCAAGATTGGCGGTCGCGTCGGTAGATCGACTGTCCGTATCTGGGAGGGGTCGCTGTGGACATGACGCAACCGCTGCCACGGGCTGTGGCTGAACCGCATGCGCCTCCAGCCGGTCTTGGTCCTCCGGGGGAGAGCGACGCTGCCCGGTTGGCCCGGTTGGCTGGCACGGTCGATGCCCTCCTGGACAGCGTCCGGCGTATCGAGTACAAGCTCGCCGGTCCCGGCGCCCAAGCACCAGCAGCGTTGCCGCCAGTCCCAGACGTGCTTCACGTAGGCGAACTGGTGATCGACGGGCCGGCGTACCGGGTCGTGCTGTGCGGGCGACCCCTCGAGTTGTCGCCTGTCGAGTACTCGGTGCTCGTCGAGCTTGCCCGGCGGCCGGGACAGGCCGTGCGGACCAGCGAGCTCATGCGGCTGACCCGGGGCGGGTTCAGCCCCGAAAAGAGCTACGTGAAGGTCTACATCAGCAGGCTTCGGGCAAAGATAGCCATGGTCCGGGGCGAGGGGGCCTGCGTTATTGAGGTGGTGCGCGGTTTTGGGTACCGGCTGGCCGTAGCTACAGCCATGGAAGTTCCGGCCCGGCCAGCCTCCGTAGCGGTCGTGTGATTACAGCCCTCGATGCGGCGCGCCGCGTTATGTCCTGAAGCCCAGCCCTCTGATCTTCGGACTCCAGGCCCACACGCCCACGGAGCAGAGCGCGACCAGGGCGGCCCCGGCGACGAGCGCCCACGCCAGTCCGGTCCAGCTTGCCAGCGTGCCGAGCACGAGCCCGCCCAAGGGGAACAACCCCCACGCCACCTCGTAGACGCCGAAAACTCGGCCGCGCATGGCTTCGGGGGACGCCAGCTGGATGGCCGCCGCGCCCAGCGTGATGTGCACGGAGTTGAAGAAGCCGAGCGCCGCCGCCGCCGCCAGCGCGAGCCCGAGGCTGCCCGAAGCCGCGAACCCCACGACCAGCGCCGCGAACGCGAGGTCGCTGGCGATGAGCCAGGCCCCGGCCCGGCGGACCGCGCCGATCACCGACATCGCTATCGAGGCGACGAGCGCGCCCAGCCCGACCGCGGTGAACAGCCAGCTAAGTCCCCGCTCGCCAGTCCCGATTTCCCTCTCTGCGAACGCAGGCAGCAGGTAGATGATGCCCCCGAGCATGAGCGCGTTGACTGCCGTGAACAGCATGTTGACCGACAGGACCTGGTCACCTTTCAGGAGCGCGGCGACCTCTTTCAGGTCTCCCCAGATCGGCCGGACCCCGTCTCTGGCGACGAACGGGGCAGGTTGCAGCGACAGCGCGACCAGCACGCTGGAAGCGAAAAGGCCGGAGATGAGGCCGTATGCCGAAGGCCCGCCCCACTTCGCCAGGACCGCGCCGCCCACAAGAGGCGCCGCGATCCTTGCCAGGTTGAACGACGCCAGGTCCACCGACACCGCGCTGACGAGGCGCGGCCTGGACACGACCGCGGGGAGCAGCGCCTGCCTCGTCGTCCAGTCCAAGCCCAGAAACGCGCCCTGCACGGACCCCGCGACGAGCACCTGCCACGGCTGTAAGTCGCCGGCTGCGTAGAGGGCTGTAACTAACGCCATGGCGAGCGTCATGGCCGCCGAACCGGTCAGGAGCAGCCGCTTCCGCGGGAGGCGGTCGTTTAGGAAACCGCCGGCGATGGGCATGATGACGGCCATGGCGCCGACGGAGCCGCCCAGCGCGGCCAGGTACAGCGTCGAATCGGTCAGCTTGAACAGCGTGTAGCCCTGGACCAGCGTGATCAGCTGGTGGGCGGAGCCCCAGACAAACGTCCCCAGGGTGTAGCGGCGGAACTGGTCTTCCGAAAGCGCACCGAGGAAGCGGGGCGTGCGGTGGGCCTTCTGAGGCCCGGCAGGAGACGCTGACATAGGGCCGGGATTGTGCCAGACGCGAACGGCATCTGGTGCGCCTGGACAGCTGGCGAATGGGCGCCGACGCCCCCTGCCACTGCATGTTGGCCGGTGGGGTTGGGCAGGCGCCGGCTGGTATACTCCGGGCCGCACATGAACGCTGGCCCGACCATATCCGACATCTCTATCGCGACCGGCGTCGCGTACCTGCTGGGCAGCATCCCGGCGGCCTACATCGCGGGCCGCATCAAGGGCGTCGACATCTTCAAGGTCGGCTCCGGGCAGGCTGGGACGACCAACGTCTGGCGCGAAGTCTCCCGTCTCTTGGCTGCGCCGGTGTTCCTGATCGATTCAGGAAAGGGCCTGGTCGCCTTGCTGGCGGCGCGGTCGTTCGGCCTGCACTCCGAGCTGCTGCTAATCCCGGCCTTCGCGGTCATCCTGGCCCACTGGAACTCGCCGTGGACCAAGTTTAAGGGCGGCGACGGCATTGCGCCGCTCACCGGCATCGGCATCGGGTTTGCTCCGCACCTGATAGCCCTGCCCTACGTGCTGATAACCGTAATCACGGTGGTCTGGAACAAGCGGCTGAATCACCCGGCATTGTGGGGCGCGGCGATCGGGTACGTTGCGATCCTGGCGATGGCGCTCGTGCCGGCCACACGCACCACTCCCGTGGAGGCGCTCGGGTTCACCGGGCTGGGCACGATAATCGTCCTGCACAGCGTGATATTCCGCCGTCGGCGGCGCAAGAAGGTTCTGGAACTGTTGGCGGCCGAAGTGGCAGGCGAGGTCGCACAGGACGCCAACGACATCCTGGACCAGCCGGGGGCGGCCCGAGAATCTGGCGCGGCGCATGATGCCGACGACCCGGACGCCCCGCCGCTCAAACGCTCACGCGCCTAGGCGCATTGCTATGCAGAGAAAAGGACGCCCAGCTGTTCGAGCGGGGCTTGGTCCGGTACCTGCCTGACAGCTACGGCAGGACGATGCCGCCTGGCCTGTAGCGCCAATAGTTCTTCTGGAGGCCATCCCGAATATTTCATCCTGAGCTCGTTTCAGGATCTGGGCCTGAGTTCATTGGCAGAATCTTTGGATGCCCTATGATTCGGCTTTTGCTCTTGCGCATCCCATCATTCCCGTGATGCGGCGCGCACCCTGTCCTTTAGCGAATCGGGCGGCGGCTCACTCGGCAGTGCCTTGAGCACCCCGACGGTGGCCTTGAGGGTATTCACCCAACCGTCGCAGTCCCGACACAAGCCGATGTGCCGTTTGATGCGGTCGACCAGCGGTGCTGGGGCATCCCCCTCCAAGTAGTCGGAGGCGTGGGCGTGCACCTCTTCGCACTCGCAGTGCTGCAGGTGTCCAGCGCCCCGGCCAAAGGCTCGCCTGTACCAGGGCAGTTTGCTCATGTGGGCATACTCGCTTTGGGGAGAATGCAGACCGCGACATACGTGCTGGAAGTCACGGTCAGCCATGTGGAAGTACCCGCTTTGGCGACCATGCTGGCCGGGCTTGGAGGGTCGCACCGCTTGCACCCAAACTATTGGATGCGCGCACCCCGGCGACGGTGCACTGGCTTCGGGCCGCTGGTTACGGCGGGGCGTCTGGTATGTTAGCCGCTTGCCTCAGCAGGGGGGAATGCCGCCCGCTGAGGTTGCCGACACCAAGCCAGGTCCTTTCGATCAGCCGCCGGACACGAGCCGATGATGGACGCAGCCCAGTTCCAGGAACTCGCCGCCCAGCACGCGGGCTTCGTCTACAACGTTGCCCTCCGCATGATGGGCAACCCGCAGGACGCCGAGGAGGTCGCCCAGGACGCCTTCCTTTCGGCCTGGAAGGCGCGCGACCGCTTCCGGGGAGACGCCCAGCCGACCACGTGGCTGTACCGAATCGCGGTCAATGCCGCCCTGATGCGCCTGCGCAAAGACAAGAAGCGCAAGCAGCTGGCGGCGCCGGAAGAGGCGATGCTGGACGTACCGGCGACCGACTGGACACAGTCACCCTCCGCCTCCGCGATCAACGCAGAGCTCGGCGAGCGCATCAGGGGGGCGCTGTCGGAGGTTTCAGCAGACCTCCGGGCGGCGATAGTCCTGCGTGATGTGCAGGGGCTGTCGAACGAAGAAGCCGCGGCCGTGCTGGATATCTCAGTGCCCGCCTTTAAGGCGCGGTTGCACAGGGGCCGCGTGGCACTCCGGGACTTGCTGTCGAAGTATGTGGCGGAGCGGCGCGGCTAGCGCAGGGACCGAGCGGCCGACGCAGACCGCAGGGCGCGCAAGGGGTTAGATCGCGAAGCTCTCCACGAGCTGCTCGGGCGTGCGGGGTTTGACTTTGGCCCGGACTTCATTCTGGCGGTCTTCAAGCGTGGGCGTCATCCCGCGGTAGATGATCCCCAGTGGGATCCCGGGCCTCTCCAGCAGGTCCGTCGCAGCCTGGCGGCTCGTCGGGTCGTGGTCCGCCGGGACATCCCACACAAGAGGCGCGATGCCCTTCTTGGGGTCGCCCTTGAGCTGGTCGTAGGTGTCGTTGTAGGTCGTGCATGGCGACTGCACGTGCACGATGGCGAACCCCTTGTGGTCCATGGCCTGCTCGATGAGCTTCGCAAGGTCGCGCGGCTTCGATGAGTAGTGCGACGCGATGAACGACACCCCGAGGGCCATGTAGAGCTTGAGCGGGAAGAGCTCCTGCTCGATCTTCCCGTGCGGCGTGGACGAGGTCTGCGTGCCCATGTGGGTGGTGGGCGAGCTCTGGCCCTTTGTCAGGCCGTAGACGCCGTTGTCCATGACGATGCAGGCGATGTCCAGGTTGCGCTGCGCCTGCGGGCCGATGTGCTCGGCGCCGATGCTGAGGAAGTCACCGTCGCCAGCCACGACGACGGTGTTCAGCTCCGGACGGGACATCTTGACGCCAAACGCCAGGGGCAGTGTCCGCCCGTGGATGCCGTGGAGGCCAAACGGCTGGTCCCCTTCGAGGAGGTGGACCATGTTGCCTGAGCAGCCGATGCCTGCGACCACGACGTTGCTGGAATGCGACCGCTCGTGCCTGGCGTCGCAAGCCTCGATCGCCCACTCCAGCGCTCGCCGGACGCCGAAGTCGCCGCAGCCGGGGCACCATTTGAAGTCGTACTCGGGGTTGCGAGCGCTCATGCGTGGACTTTGACCTCTCTGCGCTGATTGATGCGCGCCGCAAGCCGTTGGGCCAGTTCGCCAGCCTTGAAGGGCAGCCCGGTGTACTGCGTGATGGACTCAGCCTTAACACCCTGCCACCGGAGGATGCCGGACCACTGCCCTTGATAGTTTAGCTCGGGGACGATAACAAGCTGTTTGCTCTGGAGGAGGTGCAAGAGCTTTTCGGGTAGCGGGTTCAGGAACATCGTGTAGGCCCACCCGACGTCCAGACCCTGCTTACGGAGCAATTCGTAGGCCTCGCGGGCCACGCCCTTGGTGGCGCCCCAGGGCATGACGAGGGCCTTCGCGCTCTCGTGCTCGACTTCGTACTTGCCGGAGTTGAGGAGCTTCAGCTTGGCGAAGCGGCGCTCTGTAAGGCGCACGTGGTGGCGGGGCAGGTGGGTGGTGTCGCCGATCTCGTCGTGCTCAGAGCCGTTTGCCACGTAGGACCCGGGACCGCCCGGCAAAGGCATGGGCAGCATCTCCTCGCCGCCGAGCCAGTCCTGGTAGCGCTTGAAGCCGTCCTGGCCGTTCTCTGCGGTGTAGACCCGCCGTCTCTCTACTTGTAGCTTTGCCAGCTCCGGGCGCGGGATGTTCTGGGAGCGTTCGGCAAGCTGGAACTCCGTGATGAGCATCACCGGGCCCTGGTAGCGCTCGGCCCAGTTCAGCGCCTCGGCGCCCGCGTAAAAGCACTCCGCGACCGTCCCGGGCGCGATCACCGGCAAGTTCACGTCGCCGTGCGCGGGGTGAAGGCAGGCCAGCAGGTCAGACTGCTCGGTCTTGGTCGGCAGGCCGGTGGCGGGCCCGCCGCGCTGGACGTCGACCACGACTACCGGGATTTCGGCCATCCACGCCAGTCCGAGCCCCTCGCTCATGAGGGACAGGCCCGGGCCGGCAGTGGCGGTCATGGACTTCTTGCCTGCGAACCCTGCGCCGATGATGCCGCTGATGGCCTCGATCTCTGAGCTGACCTGGTAGACGAACTTGCCCTTGCCGATGAGGTTGTTTTCCATCCAGACCAGGATGGTCGTGGCCGGAGAGATCGGGTAGCCGATGTAGAACTCGAGCCCGGCCGCCGCCGCGCCGAGCGATATCGCGGCGTTGCCTGTAATCATGATCTGCTTGTACTTGGGCGGGTCTGGCGGCTCCAACTGGCCGACCTTGAACCCGCTGGCCGCGGCCGCTTGCGCGCCGAGCCGGACCGCCTTGATGTTCGAGTCGACCACTTCCTTGTCGCCGGGCCGGCCGCGGGAAAAGCGCTTGGTGACGTACGCCTCGATGTACTCGAGCGGCATTTCGATCATCGACGCCACGGCGCCGATGACGACCATGTTGGCGGCCCGGGCGTTGCCGGTGGACTTCGCCAGTTCATCCACCTTCATGCCGAGGTAGGACCCGCCGGGCGGGAGCTGGAACTGCTCGGCGTTGTAGATGCACACACCGCCCTTGCGCAGGTCAGCAAAGTGGTTCTGGTGTGCCTCTTCGTTGAACGCCACCAGGATGTCCACCTCGTCGCCGGCAGAGAGCACCTCGCTGGTGCTGATCCGCACCTGCGACATGGTCGGCCCGCCGAGGATCTGCGATGGGAAAGTCGAAAAGGTCTGGACGTGATACCCCACCTGCGCCGCGGTGCGGGCGAAGGCGTCAGCGGAGGTCACGACCCCCTGGCCGCCATCGCCGGCGAACCGGATCACATAGTCGTGGCTCTGGTGCAACTCGTTTGCCTGCTTTCCGGCCGGACTCGACGGTCAAACATGAGAGGCTGCCCGCCCGCCGGTCACGGGAGGACATGCGCGGTATTGAAACCTGAGTGTCGCGCCAACCGACGATTATCGAAAAACCCTACCCAAGTGTCAAAATAGTGCGCCGCTTCACACAAGGAGCTGTCGCCCAAACGGCGTGCGTGCTGACCGTGGGCGGCTCTGCGGCGCAGCACCGGCGCGGCGTGTGGGTAGAATCTATGTGAACGAGCATAAGGGCAGCGCCGCGCGCTGCGGTTCGCACTCACGCACCTGGCCAGTCAGCAGCAGACAATCCAGATCACCGCCGCCGGCGGCGTGGTCCTCCGTCGTCCCGCGTCAGGGCCAGCGGAGGTCGTGGTCTGCATGCGCCAGGCGACCGGGCTGGTGGCCCTTCCCAAGGGCAAGCCAAACGGGGCAGAGCCGCTGGAGGGCGCGGCCCGCCGCGAGGTGCTGGAGGAGACTGGCCTGGAGGTAGACCTCGGGCCGCACATCGGAGAGGTACGCTATTCGTTCTACCGCCCGGAGGACGGCGCGCTGTGCAGCAAAGTCGTGACGTTCTACCTGATGACGCCCACAGGCGGCGATACCGCCATGCACGACGCCGAGTTCGACAGCGTAGTATGGCTCCCCGCGCCGGACGCTGTGGCCCGGCTAACGTACGCCAATGAAGCCCGAATTGTTGAAAAAGCGCTGGCCCTGGCAGAGGGGGAGGTCTCCGGTTAGCGGGCACGTCCGCGCCGAAGGGAGCCTTGTCGTGCTCCGCTCCAAGTCCATGGAGGACGCGGAGGACGATTACAAGTGGCGGACGGACCCCGAGCTGGCCGCGCTCGACGCCGCCCTGCCGCTGGTCGTCAGCCTGCGTGAGTACCTCCGCTACCACCGGGACGACCTTGACTACCCGTCGCCGTGGTCGGTGCGGCTGGCCATCGACACGCTCGACGGCCGTCACATCGGCAACTGCATGTACTACGACATCGATGCCGAACGGAAGCAGGCCGAGCTGGGCATCATGATCGGCGACCGCGCCTACTGGGGCAAAGGGTACGGGTCGGACGCGATCAAGGCGTTGCTAGGCCACATTTTCACCGAGACGCCGATTGAGCACGTGTACCTGCACACGCTTGCCCACAACGCACGGGCGCAGCGGGCGTTCGGGAAGGCCGGCTTCCGGGCCGCCGCCGACGTGCGCAGGGACGGCTACGACTTCATGCGCATGGAGATCTTGCGCGAGGACTGGGCGGCGTCCCAGCCGACGACGGCCGCATTGGCCGTCGAGCCACGCGGCGCCGCCCGGCCTGCGGGATCCCGGTCGCCGAGCCGCTCCCGGCTGGCGTAGTCGCCTGGGCCAAACCCGTGCCTGTCGGGCTCGTGCGCTGGGTCACCCGGTCGCCGGTCGCCCTGACCTTGTCGAAGGGCGAAGTCAGGCGCTGGGCCCGCTGAGTTGCGCCCCTCACCCTCTCCCGGCGGGTGAAGGGACTGTCCGCTCGCTACGGCTTTTTCGGCCGGAGGAGGGATTTTCCGCTCGCCCCGAGCGTAGTCGAGGGGCCCCGTTCCATGCTGGACCTCGAGCCCGACACGTACCCCTCGTTGGGCATCAGCGGGGACGGACCGTGCCGTGCGCCCTGACCTGCCTCCTTCGACATACAATGCCCCGGCGCGTGTGCCCGCCGATGTCACGTCCGGCTCAAGGAGGACTCCGTTGGACCTGCTGCTGATCACGGGTGGCCGCCACCCTTACCACGAGACGACTCCGGTCCTGAAGGAGTTTCTTGAGAAGGCGGGCCATGCGGTCACGCTGTCCGAGTCTGCCGAGGAGCTGTCTGCGCCGGGTGGCCTGTCCTCGTTCAAGGCCATCGTCCTCAACACGCTGCGTCAGGCGCCATCGGGCAATGAGCTTCCAGACGCCAAGCGGGAGGGCCTGCGGAAATACGTGAGCGCGGGCGGCGGGCTGGTCTCGGTCCACATCTCTGCAGCGTCGTGCCCGGACTGGGCCGAAATGAAGAAGATGACCGGCGGCGGCTGGGTCCTGGGCAAGAGCTGGCACCCGCCGTTCGGGTGGTTTGAGGTGGTCATCGACAAGCCCCGGCACCCTCTCGCCAAAGGCGTCACGGGCTTCTGGACTTACGACGAGTGCTACTGCGGCCTGGACATCCAGCCGGGCATTGACGTGTTCATGCACGGGGTGGTCGAGGGCGAGGAGCGGCCGCTGGGCTGGTCGCACAAGTACGGGAAGGGCAAGGTCGCCAACATTGCGCTCGGGCACGCGGGGTCAAGCGCCCAGCACCCGTCGTTCCAGCGGCTCATCCTCAACAGCGTGGACTACGTCACGGCGAAGTAGAGCCGGGTCACCTAGGCACGCGACGGGGCCCCTCGACAGGCTCGGGGCGGAAGAATCCCGCTCGGAGGACAACTCGTCGCTGTCTGAGCGAGATTCTTCGCTCCGGCCCTCGGGCCTCCGCTCAGAATGACATCGCGGGGGCCGGTGTCCCTTCTACCCCTCCTGCACCGGCGCGGGGTTGACCATGTCCATGCCGAGGGTTTCCGGGAAGACTGCCGCGATCTCTTCGAGGGTCCAGCGCCCGTCCTTGTGCATGGAACGGGTGACCTCGGGGTGGCCCATGCGGCTGACCCGGTTGCCGACGCAGTGGAAGACCTGTCCGGTCACGCCGGCCGAGGCATCTGACGCCAGCCACGCCACCATCGGCGCCACATCTTCGGGGTCCGATGTCAGCACGCCTTCCGGCGGCGGCGGGAACGTGTTCGCCCGCATCGCCCGCGTAGTCTGCGGCACGCTTGCGGTCATGCGGGTCTGGGCGCCGGGCGAGATGGCGTTGGCGGTCACGCCGTAGCGGGCCATGTCCTTGGCCACGACCCGCGTGAACCCGGCGATGCCGTCCTTGGCCGCGCCGTAGTTAGCCTGCCCGGAGTACCCGTACAGCCCGGACACGGACGAGAACGTGACGATGCGCCCGCTGCCCTGCTCCTTGAAGATTTTCGAGGCCGGCTGGACGACTGAGAACGTGCCCTTGAGGTGGACGGCGATGACGTCGTCCCACTCCTGCTCAGTCATGTTGAAGATCATGCGGTCGCGGAGAATGCCAGCCGCGGTAACCACTATGTCGAGCCGCCCGAACGCCTTCAGTGCGGCTTCGATGATCCGGCGACCGCCGTCCATGCTGGCGACGTTCTCGTGGCAGGCAACTGCCCTACCGCCAAGCTCGGCGATCTCCTCGACGACCTTTGCCGCCGGGGACGAGTCTGCCCCTGAGCCGTCCAGGTTTACGCCGGCGTCGGCGACGACCACTGACGCCCCTTGGCGCGCCAGCGCCAGCGCGATGCCCCGGCCTATGCCCCGGCCAGCCCCGGTCACGACTGCGACTTTGCCCGCGAGGCGCTTCCCCATCGCCCCTGCCGCCGGATGAGCGCCAGCGGTGACGGCGCCCCTCGACATGCTCGGGGCGAGCGAGCCGGGTGTTCCCTCTCCCTGGGTGGGAGAGGGTGAGGGTTGAGCGCCGGGCCCGGCTATGCCCGCGCCGTGCTCGCCCATTAGCTGAGGCCGCACCAGGCGGTCAAGCTCGTCCAGGGTCCAGCGACCGCGTCCCTCATCCCTGCCCTGTCCCGAGGGGAGAGGGCTGGCGTCCGGGCCACGATCCTCACCCCTACCCTGTCCCGGAGGGAGGGGGCTAAGGGCAGGGTTGAAGATGGTGCCAAGCCTGCGCGGCTGTGATAGCAGCGAGACCGTACCGCCGTAGACCAGAAACGTCTGGCCGTTGATGGCGGAGCCGTAATCACTGGCCAGGTAGGCGACGAACGGGGCAACGTCCTCAGGCGCCCAGTCCCGCTCGCCGGGCCGGGGCATCAGCCCCTCCTCGGCCATCTTCGCCCGAGTTGCCTCGGGGATCGTCGCCAGCATCCTGGTCGCCGCTCGCGGCGCGATGGAGTTGGCGGTGACGCCGTACTTGCCGAGGTCGCGCGCTACTACCTTCGTGAACCCGGCGATGCCGCTCTTCGCGGCGCCGTAGTTTGCCTGGCCGGCGAAGCCGACCAGCCCGGACTCCGAAGAAAACGTGATGATGCGCCCGCCGCGCTGCTGCCGGAAGAGTTTCGACGCAGGCTGAACGAGGGAGAACGTGCCCTTCAGGTGGACGGCGATGACGTCGTCCCACTCCTGCTCGGTCATGTTGAAGATCATGCGGTCCCGCAGGATGCCAGCCGCGGTGACCACGATGTCCAGCCGGCCAAACGTGTCGAGAGCCGCCTGCACGATGCGCTGCCCGCCTTGCGCCGTGGCGACTGACTCGACGACGGCAGCCGCCCTGCCGCCCGCGG
>CAYWBD010000341.1:0-3968 GCA_964456315.1 uncultured Thermoflexus sp. | reverse complement strand
TCGCCTCGGCGCTGGCGGCGCATGGGTTCAAGACCGGGCTATATACCTCCCCGCACCTACACCGGTTCACGGAGCGCATCCAGGTCACGCCGGAGCCCATCTCCGGCGACACGTTCGCCGGGCTGGTCAACCGGCTGTGGCCGGAAGTGGAGCGCATTGACTCGGGCGGCAAGTTGGGCCGGGTCAGCGTATTCGAGCTGCTGACAGCCATGGCGTTCGTCCACTTCCGGGACCTGCGCTGCGATGTCAGCGTGATCGAGGTCGGCCTGGGCGGGCGGCTGGACGCCACCAACCTTGTGAGGCCCGAGGTCAGCGTCATCACACCTGTAAGCCTCGACCACGTCTACATCCTGGGCGACACCATCGCCAAGATCGCTTCCGAGAAGGCTGGGATCGTCAAGTCCGGGGCGCCTGTTGTGCTGGGCCGGCAGACTGCAGAGGCGCTTGAAGTGTTCCAGGCCGTCGCGCAGGAGCGGGGCGCGCCTGTCGTCCAGGCCATACTCTCTACGGAACTGGTGCCCGGTACGGCGCCGTCCGAAGGCCCGCAGCAAGTCGGCGTCCGGGGCGGCCTCGGCGACTACCGGCTGACGCTGCCCCTGCTCGGACTACACCAGTTGGATAACGCCCGGACGGCCATTTGCGCGTTAGAGCAGCTGGGCGCACGTGGCTTCAGCATCAACGTGGGCGCGGTTGAGCGCGGCCTGGCCAGCGTGCAGTGGCCCGCACGCGCAGAGGTGCTCAGGAAAGGCCCTCCGCTAGTCCTGGCAGACGGCGCCCACAACGACGCCTCCGCGGAGGCGCTTGCCGCCACCGTCCAGCGTCATTTTGGGACAAGGTCGCCCGTGGTGTACCTGGTCGGCGGCACCGCAGGGCACGATTTCACCGCCACCGCCCGGGTCCTCGCCCACACCGGGGCGCAGGTCGTCGTCACTCAGTCGCGGCACCCCCGGGCAGTTTCGGCAGAAGACTTCGCGGCCGCCCTGTCTCGCGATAGAGTTGAGGCCGCAGGGATAACGAAAGACGTAACCCGCGGGATCGAGGTCGCTACCCGGCTCGCGTCTGGCCCCTCCGGGATCGTGGTCGCCACCGGGTCGCTGTTCGTGGCGGCAGAGGTCCGGGAGCTGGTCAAGGGGATCGCGCCGGAGCTCTACCCTGACCTGAAAGGCGCGTTCACTGAGCCATACGTCGCCCGGGCTAGCGTTTGATTACCGTGTGTCAGACTAATTGGGGATTCCGATGACTGAGCGCAGCGAACGAAGGCGAGTCGTGATTACGGGCATGGGCGCGGTGTCCCCGCTCGGGCTGTCGGTTGCGCAGCTCTGGGATGGCCTGAAGGCCGGCAAGTCCGGGATCGGCCCGCTGACGTTGTGCGACACGACGGACTACCCCTGCAAGGTCGGCGGCGAGGTGCGGGACTTCGACCCGGCCAGGTACATGGACGTCAAAGACGTGAAGCGCATGGCCCGCTTTTCTCACCTCGCAGTGGCCGCTACCGCCGGCGCTGTCGCCGACGCCAGGCTGGTCATGGCGAACGAGGACGGCGACCGGGTCGGGGTCCTATTTGGCTGCGGTTCCGGAGGGCTCCCAGAGACCGAGCAGCAGGTGCGCGTGCTTGTGGCGAAGGGCGGCTTGCGGATCAGCCCGTTCTACATCCCGAGCATGCTCGTGAACATGGCGGCGGCAAATGTGAGCCGCATTCACGGCGTCACCGGCTATACCAACACCTGCATCACCGCATGCGCCGCCGGCACCCAGGCGATCGGCGAGGCGACAGAGGTCATCAGGCGGGGCGCCGCGGACGTCATGATCACCGGCGGCACCGAGGCTGGCATCTGCCAGCTTGGTATGGGCGGCTTCAGCACGATAGGCGCCCTCACGAAGCGGAACGAGGCCCCTGACAAGGCCTCTCGCCCGTTCGACAGGGACCGTGATGGGTTTGCACCGTCAGAAGGCGCTGCGGCGCTGGTGATCGAAGGCCTGGACCACGCACGGGCCCGGGGCGCCACGGTCCACGCCGAGATCGTCGGCTGGGGCGTGACGTCAGACGCGTTCCACCTCGTCCAGCCGCACTCCGAGGGCCTGGGCGCGGCAAAGTGCATGACCATGGCCCTGAAAGACGCCGGGCTGACCACCGCAGACGTGGACTACATCAACGCCCACGGCACATCGACGCCCATCAACGACGCAATCGAGACGATGGCGATCAAGAAAGTCTTCGGTGAGCGGGCGCGCAGCGTGCCCGTGTCTTCCACCAAGTCCATGCTCGGCCACTCACTGGGCGCCTCGGGCGCGATCGAGGCGGTGGCCTGCGTAAAGAGCATCCAGGACGGCATCGTCCACCCGACTGCCAACTATGAGACGCCTGACCCTGCCTGCGACCTCGACTACGTGCCCAACAAGGCCCGCAAACTCGATGTCGAGGTGGTACTGTCCAACAGCTTTGGCTTTGGTGGACAAAACGCCTGCCTGGTCCTGCGCCGCTTCATGGAGTAGCAGTGCCCCCCCGTGAGCACCCTGAGCCTGTAGAAGGGCTGAGCCTGTCGGAGGACGGTGTGCGCGGAGTCAGTCCTCTGCCGTTCGTCCTGAGCCTGTCGAAGGACGAACGCTCCTATCCCCCCTGCCCCGGCTTGAGCGGCGCCACACTGAATATCACGTTGAACGGCACGCAGTAGATGACCACCGAGCGGTACTTTGAGATTTCCTCGCCCGCCGGTATGTTGTAGTTCTGGTTGCCTATGTTCCCTTTGAGGCTGCCCAGGTCGATAAAGCCCCCGTCCCTGACCGCCCCGCGGGACCTGGGGTCCTCTCCTGCGCTCAGGAACACATGCAGGTCAGGGCCGTTCGTCACCCGCAGGTCCTCCAGCCGGAGAAGGTGCCCGCCCTCCGGCAGTGTGTAAATCCCGGCGCGGCCGCTCCCCTTGTGAAAGCTGTCAGCGTCCCGGAACGCACCGGACGAGACGGGCCGCGCCGCTGGCAGTGAGGCTGGCATCGCCTCAGACATTTCCTTCGGGTCCTTCTCCGCGGCCTCCATCTGCTCCTCAGCATCAGCCCGCGACATGCCCGCGGGGATTACTGCGCTGGCGGTGCGCGGGAACTCCTCGTCCACGGTCTTGTTGATGAACAGGGGCGAGCCGAGCCACCACGCCAGCGCGAACAGCGGGACCAGGGCAACAACAAGGGCCGCCGCAACCGCCTTGCCTCGCCGCGTGCCCAGGAACTTTTTCACCCAACTGAACATCGTTTGCCCCCTCAGACTTTCTGACCCAGCGGCCCCTGCCGTCCTCCAAAGTGGGATGCCAGCGTCGGGCCCGCGGTCCACCAGCGGGGCGCGTGAAGTCATTACGGCTCCGTGAACACGATCACCTTCGAGCCGGGCCGGGCCCTTATCCAGACCCGTTGGCCGTCGGGCAGGCCATCGGCTGATCGTCGGCGGACCCGTACCACAAGCCCCGACGGCAACCGGACACCGTACTCAGCAAAGTCACCGCGGAACTCACGGTAGACGATGCGGGCGTCCACCCCCGAGTCAGACGGGCCGACCTCTAGCTCGGACGCCCGCATCAGCGCTGTCACGCGTGCGCCGTCCCCCGCCGACGTGTGCTCGCTGACCGGGAACGTTCCCGCCTCCGTCTCGACCTGCGACGCATGCACCCTGCCCGGCAACAACTCACACGGGCCGACCAGCCGGGCCACGGCGGGCGACGCTGGCTGCCAGTAGACCTCTTCGGGCGTGCCCACCTGCGCCACCCTGCCGGGCCCCATCACCGCCACACGGTCAGCCATGGCGAGGGCTTCTTCCCGGTCGTGCGTCACAAGAACGGCGGTCGTCGCCGCGCTCTTGATGATCTCCCGCACGTCGCGTCGCAGCGTGGCCCGCAGCTCACGGTCCAGGTTGCTGAAGGGTTCGTCCAGCAACACGGCGACCGGCCGCGGAGCCAGGGCGCGCGCCAGCGCGACCCGCTGCTGCT
>CAYWBD010000340.1:0-1655 GCA_964456315.1 uncultured Thermoflexus sp. | reverse complement strand
CCGGCGCCGTTTGGGCCGAGGAGGCCGGTGATGCCGGGTCGGATCTCAAAAGAGACCTGGCTCACGGCGACCACGTTGCCGAACCACTTGGAGACGTTTTTCGCCTCGATGGTGGCGGGTAACGTGGCGGGCCCGGCAGGCGGCGCCAGGGGCTGCACCTGCACTGCCTGGGTCACTGGCGCATCCCCTGGTAGCGCCGCCAGAGGAGCAGTCCGGGCCCGGCTGTCAGGAACGCCCACCAGAGCACACGGACGTAGGCTGGCAGCGGTCCCCCAGGTGTGCCAGATGTCTGGGTCAAGCCGCTTTCGCGGTCGAAGATGATGTCGTTGACGTGCAGAGGGACACTGCTCAGACCGAGTAGCGAGACGGCCTGACCAGCGCCGCCGGTCAAGGTTTCCTGGAGGGACCCGGAGAGCGCGCTCGTGATCACGAACAACCCGACCAGGAACGCCGCGGCGTAGGCGCGCCTGGTGGTGAACGACGAGATCAGGAACGCCAGCGTGGTCACGTATACCGACATGACGACGCCCGCGGCCAGGAAGCGCGGCACGTCGAGCCAGTTTTCCCGCAGGTATTCGCCGCTGTCCGCAGCGCCCAGCGCCAGGCCCGCGAACAGCACGAATTGCGGCAGCCAGGCAACGGCGACCATAACCGTCAGGAACGCCAGCCACCGGGCGCCCAGGTAGTCGGTCCCTGTCAGCGGGCGCACGAGATACAGGTTGATCACGCCATTTTGGCGGTCGGGGCATAAGAGCTCAGGCGCTGCGGTCGCGCCGAAGAGGAACATGATGATCGAGGCGATGC
Source organism: uncultured Thermoflexus sp. (assembly GCA_964456315.1). Classification (GTDB taxonomy): domain Bacteria; phylum Chloroflexota; class Dehalococcoidia; order Lucifugimonadales; family Lucifugimonadaceae; genus SHXW01. The sequence continues at coordinate 851 of CAYWBD010000340.1, read as the reverse complement.
CGTAGAACTGAGCGTGTGACGGGAGGTTGAGCTGCTCGCTTGTGCCCTCACCACCCAGGCGGTCGGCGGCCCCGGCCAGTAGGGCCATAACGAGCCCTGTGATGACCATCGCGCCGATGAACATCCACGGCAGGACCTTGGCGCGGCCGCCGCGGCCTATGCCCATCGCGGCCCGCAGGCCGTCCTTGTAGATGGCCAGGCGCGCCCGCGTCTGCCCCTCGCGCACGCCGGTGTAGCGCTGGTAGCCGATGTCGTAGACCTGGCCGCGCGGCTGCGTCATCGGGACGCACCAGCCCGAGACGGAGCCCCTCGACAGGCTCGGGGCGAGCAGGGCTCGGAAGCACGTGGATCGAGCCAGGTCATGGCTGGTCACCGGGCTTCTGGAAGATCTCTGAGAGCGCACGGCGCCTAGGGGCCATGCGACGCAGCGGCGCACCGGAATCTGCGAGGGCGTCCCGGATCACGTCATAGGTCCCGTCTCGCACGTCATCGATGACGACCGCCTGGCCTTCGACACGGCACTTGATGCCGCGGGCCGTCAGGGTGGTCATGAACTCATGCCAGTGGTCGTCCACCTCAACGAAGAGGGTCTCTGTCTCCGACGTGAACGTAGATACCTCGCCCTGCTGTGCGACCCGGCCGGCCTCGAGCACGATGATCCGGTCACATGTGCGCTCTACATCGCCCATGAGGTGCGATGAGAGCAGCACGCTGATGCCAAAGTCCCGGCGCACCTTGCGGATCAGCCCGAGCATGTCTTCCCGGCCGGTGGGGTCCAGCCCGGCGGTCGGTTCGTCAAGCATCACCAACACCGGGTCGTGGACGAGGGCCTGCGCCAGCTTGACCCGCTG
>CAYWBD010000339.1:0-6384 GCA_964456315.1 uncultured Thermoflexus sp. | reverse complement strand
TTTTGGAGCGCATAGAGCGCAGAGAAATCTCGCGCCGCCAGGCCGCCAGGGAGCTGGAGGTCGGGTACGCCACGCTGAAGCGGCTCCTTGACCAGCAGGCAAAGTCCCGGACAGGCGAGGCAACGTGATCATGGTCCCGCTGCCCGGGGAGCCGTCGCCTCCAGCGCCGGAAAGTGGCCGGCCAGAGGCGTTGACTCCTATACCCCTGTCTATACACTCCGCCGCCACCAGCGGCCCCCATGAGAGCGAGCACGGAGCCGCCATCGAGGTCTTCCTGGACACGCTGGCACGGGTGGCGCAGGCAGTCGCGGCCCGTCAGCAGAAAACGAAACCTGAGCAGCCATGAGCCTACGAGCCGTCAACTACACGCGAGTGAGCACCCTCGACCAGGTGGACGGCCACTCTCTGGCGGCGCAGGAACGGCTGTTCCAGGAGCTTTGCAAGAACCGCGGCTGGACAGCCTCCGGCATCTACCGGGAAGAGGGCAAGTCGGCCCACACGGACTCCATAGCGAAGCGGCCCGTGTTCAGGAAGCTCCTGGACGACGCAGCCGCCCGCCAGTTCGACGTCGTCGTCGTGCACACGCTCGACAGGTTCTCCCGCAACCTCAAGGTCATGCTGGAGGCGCTGGCCGCCCTGTCACGGTCGAACGTCTCGCTCGTCTCCATCACGGAGCAGGTGGACTACTCGACGCCGCAGGGTCGCCTGTTCATACAGATGCTTGGCAGCTTCGCGGAGTACTTCTCCTCGTCGCTCGGGAAGCACGTGAGCAAGGGGCAGGGCCAGCGCGCCGTCGAGGGCAGGCACCTCGGCGGTGTCCCATACGGGTACGAGTCCTGCTGGGCGACCAGGGACGGCCAGCGCCTGCGGACCTGCGACCCCGAACACCCGGGCGGCGTACACAAGAGGCTTGCAGAGGCGGCCGCAGTCGCCGAGCTGTTCAAGAAGTACGCGACAGGTACAGCCGCGACCACCAGCCTCGCAGGGTGGCTGAACTCCCAGGGGCTCCGCACCCGGAACACAAAGTCCCTGCCGGACGGGACGGGCGGGACGGCGGCAGGACCGCGGCTCTTCACGTCGTCGTCTGTCCGGACCATCCTCCGCAACCCCTTCTACCGGGGCGACGTGAAGTACGGCGGCGAGCTGTTGGCCGGCAAACATGAGCCGGTCGTGACCACGGGCCAGTTCGATGCGGTGCAGGCCGCGCTCACCCGCAACAGCGGCAGGGCAGGGGCGCTCCGGCCGTCGCGGCTCCGCGACTACATGCTGAAGGGCCTCGTCTCCTGCGCCTGGTGCGGCAGGCCGCTGTGGGCGCAGACTCTCCACAACGGCGGGGCCTACTACCGGGAGAAGTCGGCCAGCCACGGCTACGGCGACTGCGTCGCAGGCCCGGGCAGCATCCGGTGCGAAGTCCCAGACGCGCAGGTAGGACGGCTCGTCTCCGCCATCAGGCTCTGCCCGGACTGGCGGGCAAGGGTGCTTGCGAAGGTCGGGGCCCACGACGAGGTCGCCCGCGTCCGCAGCGAACGCCAGCGCGTCCTGGAACGACTGAAGCGTCTGAGCCGGGTCTACCTGGACGGGTCGCTGACCGAAGCCGAGTACGGACGGGAGCGGGCCGCCCTCAACCTGGAGCTGGGCTCACTCGTCGTCCCGGAGGTCAGCGCCGCGGAAGAGGCCGCGAAGCTGATCGGCGACATACCGGCCCTCTGGGCCGGGGCCAACGTCCAGGAGCGCCGGGACCTCACCGCGTCCCTCCTGGACACCGTCTACGTGGACATCCGGGGGTCGCAGTCCGTCGTCGGCATCCGGCCCAGGGCGGCGTTCCGCCCGCTGTTCGAAGCCGTGACGACCGCGTCAGGGTCGGGCGTCGTACTGGTCCCCGCAACCCAACAGCCCCCGGCTGGGGAGCCGGGGGCTGCGGACCGGTGTCTGTGGTGGAGACGGGGGAGAGTCGAACTCCCCGTCCAGAGAGGGTCCTGTTGAACGTCTACGAGCGTAGCTGGAGCTTGCGTTCTCGCCGCAGTGCATACCCGTCCAGCCAGGTAACACCACGGCCAGCCGATGTGTCTTTGGTCCGTGCTATCGGCGTTGCCGGAGCCGCACCCTGAGTTTGCGTCGCCCCAGCCGCTCCCCCCAGGGTTGGAAGCGGTGGAACGTCGCTGCTAGTTAGGCAGCGAGAGCGAATTGACGCTCGGGATTTCTTTTGTTTGCCACCTGATTTTCGAGGTGGGTGGCACCTCGGCTCGCAGTCTGCCAATTACCTCCCTGTCGAGACCACGCGTCCCCATGAACTCTTTGATTCTACCGCGTCGTATTCCGTGCGGCCGAACTGCGCCCGACTTGGGCACGGGCCGCCTGGTTAGGCTGACGGCGACGCTACGCCGCGGCGCATGCGGTGTGGTCGAGCTGCGCCCGACTTGGGCCCAGAGCGTCGGGGTGGGCTGACGGCGACGCTACGCCGCGGCGCATGCGGTATGGTCGAACTGCGTCCGACTTTGGCCCAGACGGTCGGGGTGGGCTGACGGCGACGCTACAGCGCGGCGCATGCGGTGTGGTCGAGCTGCGCCCGACTTGGGCCCAGAGCCTCGGGGTGGGCTGACGGCGACGCTACTCCGCGGCGCACGGGTATGGTCGAGCAGAGGTCCTGTTGGACCCGGAGCGCCAGCTTGGGCCAACGACGCTCCGGTTTCCGAGCTTCAGGCCGCGCATTTCAGCCCCGGCCGCGCACGTCACGCCCCATTTCGCGGTCCGCCTCCCGCTGCTGGATAACGTCGCGCTTTTCGTACTTGCGGCGGCCGCGAGCGAGGCCTATCTCCACTTTTGCGACGTGCCCCTTTATGTACAACCTCAGCGGCACGATCGTGAGTCGCTGGCGGCTCGCCTCCAACCCCAGGCGCGCCGCCTCTCGACGGTGGAGGAGCAGTTTCCGTGGCCGCTGCGGGTCCTGCTGGCCGTGGCGGCCTGCAGCGCTATACGGGGAGATGTTGCAGTTGAGCAGCTCCGCCTGATTATTACGAATGTGGACATACGCCTCGACGATGCTCACCCGGCGCTCCCGGACCGACTTTATCTCCGCGCCCGTCAGCGCGATGCCAGCCTCGAGCGTCTCGAGGATGTCGTAGTCCGCGCGCGCACGCCGGTTGACCGCGATCACCGTTATCTCTGGCGCCGCTTCTTTGGCAGGCGAGGTCTTGGTACTCACGCTGCCATTATCCAGCGGCCGGGCCGCCTCGGTACGGTGAGTCAGCACGCAGTCGCGCTACTATCCGGACATCGCGCGGCGGGTGAATGTGTGATTCACCTGAGCTAACATGGTCTGCTGACGCCGCAGCGGCGGTTGAATCGAGTTGATAAGAGCCTGACGGAGGACACCAGAAGTGGGACTGTTCGACAAAGTGCTCGGCAAGGACAAGGGCGACGGGCCCGTGACTCTGACCAAGAATGAGGCATTCGCCGCAGTGGCTGTGGCGGCTATCGCGGCTGACGGTAGCATCAGTGAGGACGAGATAAACCGCACGGCCATGAACCTGGCGGCAATCCCGATGTTTCGGACCTACGACCTGCGGGAAATGGGCGGAGTCCTCAACAAGGTCGCTGGCCTCATCAAGCGCCGGGGCGCGGCGGTCGTGATGCCTGCGGCCAAAGTGGCGCTTTCCAAGGACCAGGCAGAGCAGGCCTTCTTCATTGCTGCAGACCTTGTGCTGGCAGACGGCACAGTCGAGAAAGAGGAGCGGCAGTTCCTCGAAGAGCTGCGGGGGGCGCTCGACGTTGAAGAGAGCACGTCCCTGAAGATCGTAGAGGTTGTGGTTATCAAGAACCGCCCCGCCTGACCACGTACGAAGAGACCGGCGGGCAATAAGCCAGACTCTGACCGTGGCGCTTCCGCCGGAACGCCTTTCACCCGGTGAGTGCGCCGGTGAATGGCGCGCTCTGTCGCACCTGATTCTCGGGGGTCCCGTCTTCGCCGCGGCCCACCAAGGGCCCGGCCGGGGCCGCAAGGACTGGGACGCATGAGGTTGTTCGAATACGACCGGTTAGCGAAGCTGATGCACCAGCGCGGCGTCGATGTGCTGCTCGCTCATACCAAGCCGAACCTCGAGTACATCACCGACTTCGAGTGGATGCGCGGGTTCGACAAGAACAACTTCCTCAACGAGGTCGGCTCTGCGTTTGTAGTCAGCTTCGCGGGGCTCCCCGCTGACGAGGCCAAAGGGCCCTTTTATGTGGCCGCGTCCACTGAGACCGGCTACCCTGAGGCATACAACTGCTGGATCAAGGACGTGCGCTACTGGGGGCCCGTCTTTCACGTCGAGGGACGCAAACGGCAGATGGACGTGGCCGACTCGCCCATCGTGCGCCTGGCCCAGGTGCTCCGTGAGAAGGGGCTGGACAGGGGCCGTATCGCGGTCGAGTGGCGCCAGATAGAGCTTGTGTACTATGAGCAGATGCGCGAGCTCCTGCCGCACGCCACGATCGTTGATGGCGAGCCACTGCTGACCGAGCTCCGCATGTTCAAGTCTGAAGAGGAGGTCAGGCGCCTGCGGGAGGTCAGCCGCATCACGTCTGAGGTGATGGACGCGGTGTACCGCTCCGGGGCGCACGAGGGGATGACTGAGTGGGAGCTTGAGCGCTACCTGGACATTGCGTTCGCTCAGCGGGGCGCGCGGCACGTCTGGACGGATGTCGCGTTCGGGCCGAAGGGGGCCAACTTTGTCGGCCCCACGGATACGCCGCTCGCAAAGGGCACGGTCCTGCGGCTTGACATAGGCGGCTGGTGGCAGGGCTATGTGGCGGACATGTCACGTTCGCTCGCGTGGGGAGGGAAAGTGTCGGACGCTGCGAAGCGCGCCCACGCCGCGATCTACCGCATGAACCAGGAGCTAACGGCCGCAGTGCGCCCCGGCGCGGTCCCATCCGATCTGTACCGGATGCTTATGCGCCTGTTCGACGAGGAGGGCTACCAGGCCCTGACGCCGCAGGCTGGCCACTCTCTGGGCCGGACCGCCCACGAGCCGCCGTTCCTTGTGGCGGGCTCTGACCGCCCGCTGGAGGCCGGGATGATTGTCGTGGTGGAACCGACCATGCGCATCCAGGGCGCGGGCTCGTTCAACATCGAGGACACGACGCTTGTGACCGAGGGCGGCTGCGAGGTCCTGACCACGACGCCGAGGGAACTCGAAGCGTACCTGTGACCGGCGCCGTAGCTCTGGGCAGCCAAGTCACGCAAGCGTCACCTTTGGGCCATACCCTCATGGTGTGCCGCACGTCCCGGAGTCGCGTCTAGTGTCCCATCTAAGATGTGGATCTCCCAATTGACCCCCCACCCGCGCCGGTCTGCCGCAAGGGGAGAGGGAACGAAGGACCTGGCTCAGGACTTCGGGGTCAGGACACTGGGGTTCGGACGCCGCCGGCCCATACCCGATTAACGCGTCGCGGGCCAGGTTGTTAGCCTGGCCCGCCTTTCGATGCTGCTAGTTACGCCCACCCCCCTGGGCCGTCGCCAAGACCTACTGCGGCCTGGGCACGCCCATCACAGTGAACAGCCCATGGCGGCTGGTCATCGCGCAGACCTGCCTCTTCACAAGGTCGTTCGAGCTGGTGAGCGGCGTCCAGTCGTCGTTTGCCGCCGAGTAGGCTGCAAGCGACAGGCTCATGACGCCACCGTATGAGGCGGTCATGTCTGCCTCTGTGTAGCTCACGCAGACCTGGCTGAGGATGCCGGTCCGCTCGCCAGAGACTGCCTTGCCCGCGGCGTCCGTGACCTCAAAGTTCACGGACCTGCTTGACGGGGCTATCGCCCATGGCGCCTTGCGGGACGCGGGACCCTGTCCGGATGTCAGGGACGTAACACGGATGTTGGTGTCACCGGTCGCCGCCCCGGACGCGACAGACGCCGCGGCCCAGCCGTCGGTGGTCGTGGCCGCGCCGCCCGCAGAGGCCGTGACCGCGCCGGTGGCAGCAGTAACGCCGCCATTGGGGATGGTCTTGATCTGCGTGCCGTCGGGAGCCATGACGTACCAGACCCGGCCGTTGTTCTGGCCCTTCAGGTCGCCGGGCTTCACATCGGGCGAGTAGTAGTACAGCGGCAGGCCGTTGTACGTGACCAGCTTGGTGCCCTGGGCGTGGGTGATAGTGGACAGTTTCGTGGCGTCCACGCCATCACCTGCCACAGGCGCGCCGACCGTCAGCAGGGGTGGCCAGGTGAGCAGGCAGTTGCCTGTGCAGGCCGACGTGTCCTTCGTGTCTCTAGTGAACATGTAGACGGAGCGGCTGCCTGTGTCAACCAGGAAAGTGCCGAACTGGTCGATCTTCGTGATCTTGACCGTGGCGGCGTCCTGGACTGGGCCGCCGAATGGCGACACGACCCACCAGTTGCCGCCAACC
>CAYWBD010000338.1:0-7224 GCA_964456315.1 uncultured Thermoflexus sp. | reverse complement strand
CGTTTTTATCGGCGGGCTCAGCCGACGACGCGTCTTTGATTGAGCTAGATTCTTCGCTACGGCCCTCCGGGCCTTCGCTCAGAATGACATGGTCAGCGTCCCGGCGACGGAGATGTCCGTGGCAACTAGGTCTCGGTTTTGTCCGGACGTGGCGATTCCTCCCGGAGAGTATTTGTTGGAGGAGATCCAGGCGCGTGGGCTATCGCAAAAAGAACTGGCAAAGCGCTTGGGCAGACCGCTGAACGCCATCAACGAAATCATCAACGGCAAGAAGGCGATCACCGCTGAAACCGCGCTACAGCTTGAGAGCGTCATGCCTGAGATACCAGCCCGTTTCTGGATGAACCTCGAAGTCAAATACCAGCTCACAAAACCCCACCTCCGGCGTATCGACGGGGCCTGAGCCGGGGTCCGCTGAGCTGAACTGGAACACGACGCGCTTGAGAAACATGTGCACGCCGGTGACCAAGGTGCCACCAACTCTACCGCCCTAATGACGGAGGACCTCCAGTCACCGTCCCGCCAACTAAGCTGGGAGCACTCCACATGAGCAGCCGGGTGAATCCGATCGAGCAGATGTACCGGCTACCGGGACGCGTAACAAATGCGATCTGGCTTGCCACCGTGCTCGCGGTGGCCTCTCTCTACCCGGTGCTCAATTCTCCACGCGGAACTTTGCATCACGTAAACGTGGGGCTAGACGATCATATCCCGCTGATACCTTGGTTCGTGATAGTCTACGTTTCATGGTATGTATTGTTGTTCATACTCGTAATGACTCTCATTAGACGGGGACCCAAAACACTTGGTAAGGTGTCACTCGCCATCATCATAACATATTTACTCAGCTATCTCGTCTTTTTATCGTTCCAGACCGAAATAGTTCGACCTCAGGTGACCGGCACGGACTGGCCGTCAGGAATTCTCACGGATTTATATGCACTTGACAATCCTTACAACGGTTTGCCAAGCCTCCATACTTCGCTGTCCGTGCTAACCATCATTACCTGGTGGCGCCTGAAACTCAAGTTCGCATCACTCGTGACCGTCTGGGCGTTGACTGTCATCGCCTCCACCGTATTGGTCAAGCAGCATTACTTTTTGGACATCCCGGCGGGCGTTGCTGCAGCAATTATCAGCTATTACGCCGCGCTCCGTCTGCATCCCAGACTACCCCAACCGAAAGGCGTGTGAGGGCCCTGTCTGAAAATCTACAAATATATCTCGGTCTCGCGATAATCGGGGCACTAGCAATTGGCATGTTCATCTTTGCGGTCGCAAACGTGAGGTTCCGAAAGAAGCCAGTGCGCCGCGCTGCGGCAGAAGACGCCAAGGCCGTCGCGGAGGACCCGGGCAAGAGGGAGGACGTAGTGAAGAACATGATCCCTCCAATGATTGGGTCCGCTGCGGCGTTATCTGGAGTAACGTTTGCTGCCGTTGGGATCATAATCACCTTTTTTGTCACGTCTGATGTAAAACTGGCGGGCCCAAAAGCGATCATTGTTAATGTAGTCTTAGGGCTCAGTGCGATCGCGGCCGTGTTCTGGATTTTCGCTATTGAGCAGTTTTCGGATATGTTGGCGCCTTCCACCTCTACCGAAAGGATGATGAAAATATACTCCTCAACTATGAATCTCTGGGTGGCGGGCATGATGTTGATAGTTTTGGCGTTGCTGCTGTTCTTGTTGATTGCCAATGTCATTGCGGCAGTTCTGGCGGCGATGGCTACAACGGTAGTCGCGATATCCTATTGGAAAATGCACAACGATTGGTGAGCGCATCTTTGACGTTATGTGGTTAGGCGTTACGTTGCCACAATGTGACGCGGTAGCTATGGAAAAACGCGCGCGATCCGCTCGTGCCAAATATGCTGCTTGGGTGAGAAATGCGTCTCCGCAGGACCTGCGTGCGGCCGCGGCGCCCCGTCTCCCCTACCGCGCAGAAAACGTCGGCGGGACGATGCCCTCGGGCTCCTGGCCGGCGGCGACGCGCCCGGCGTTGTAGACGGCAAAGTCCAGCGCCTTTTCCCGCGCCTCGATGCTCAGGCCCGCCAGGTGCGGCAGCAAGAACACGTTGTCCATCTTGGTGAGCGCGTTGTCGGCCTGGATGGGCTCGACCTCTGTGACGTCCAGCCCGGCCCCGGCGATCTTCTTCGCCTTCAGCGCCCGCAGCAACGCCGCCTCGTCCACGACCGGCCCGCGGCACGTGTTCACGAGCACCGCGCCCGGCTTCATCAGCCCGAACTCACGGTCAGACATCATGCCCCGGCTCTGAGCCGTCAGCGGCACATGCAGGGTCACCACGTCCGACGTCCGCAGCAACTCGTCGAAGGCCTCCCGCTTCACGTTGCACTCACGCTCTTTCTCGGGCGTCTGCGTGACGATGTCGGTGTAGACCACCTCACACTCCCACCCCGCCAGGCGCTTCGCGACGCGGCTGCCGATCTGCCCCAGCCCCACGATGCCCACGCGCTTGCCGGTGAGCTCGTGGTACTGCTCCCAGGTCTCGAAGAAGCCCTGCGCGTACTGACCGTCCGCCAGCTGCCGGAACTGGAGCGCCAGCTTGCGGTACGCCGCCACCATGAGCAGCACCGCCGTCTCAGACACGGCCACCGCGTTGGCGCCGCGGTTGTTGGCGACCTTGATGCCCATCTCGGCCAGGTCCCGCACCGGCAGGTAGTCCACGCCCGCCGACAGCGCCTGGACCAGCTTCAGGTGCTTGGCCTTCCCTGCCCATTCAGGGGTCACGGGCACGGCGCGGCCCCAGGGGATGAGCACGGTCGCCTCCTGCGCCGCCGCCAGCGCGGCCTCCGGCGTGGCGCCTGCAGGCACGCCCACGACCTCGACGCCGGGGCCCGCCTTCGACTTCATGCGGTCTATCTCCCACTGCTCCCGGTAGCCGACGAACACGAGCTTTGTCTTCTGCGCTGGCTTCGCCAATTGGTCACCCTCCATGCGGCGGCTGACGGTCTGCCCGTCCAGACGCCGGTGCTAAACTCCGGACGATTGAACCCTTCTCATGCGCATCAGGCCCGCTGTGCGCCGACACACTGTACCGCTGACGCCATCCTTTGGGTGACCCTTCTGGCATGCCACCTGACAGCCCGCGGCTCCCGGACGTGACCGAGCCTCGCAGGCCGTCCGGCGCGGACCCGGTCTACGTGCCGATAGGCCCGCGGCGGGACGAAGACGAGTCGGGCCACCTCGACAGGGTGGCCGCCGAGCTTGCTGCCGGGGACCTGCCACGGGTGCGTCGGCTCCAGGACGTGCTCGCAACCGCACGAGGCCCGGCGCGCATGCAGGCGGCTGCAGATCTAGCCGGCATCGGCGGCAGGAACGCCATCTCGACTTTGCGCTCGCTGCTGGAAGGATCAGACCCGGAGGCGTGGGCGGCCGCTGTGCACGGGCTGCGGCTCTCGAAAGACCGCTCCGGGTGGCTGTGCCTGGAAAGCGTCGCGCTCGACTCTGTCGGCGAGCTTGGGTCGGCCGACCGGGCAGAGCGCACGCGGGCGGCGCTACGGCTGCTGATGATGGGCCGCACAAAGACGATGGACCGACTGTTCAGGGCAGTCGATGGCCACTCCCGGGCCATCCCACAGGCGGCGGCGAGGACGTTTGCCGAGGCCGCGGTCGCGTCCCTGCCGGCTGAACAGGGCCGGGTGCTGGCCATGCGCCTGGGCCTGGCCGGCGGGCACAGCCGCACGCCACCAGAAATCGCCCTGCTGACCGGGCTCACAGAGGAGCGGGTGCGCGACCTGGAAGCAGAAGCCTGGGCCGCCGTGCAGTCGCCGCGGCCATGGGCTGATTTGGGACGTTCTGCTGACTTCGGCTATCACGGCGGACCCATGCGGGGTATGTAGCCGGACCGTCACCACGCTGTTAGAACGCGCAGCAGCGTCGTCTGTAGTAACTTTGTTGGGGCTGAATCGGAAGCTCTTAGGATTCGTTACAACATGCGCAAACGCGACCACTTATCAAGGATTTCGGTTGACCCCAAGGTCTGCTTCGGCAAGCCATGCATTCGTGGGCACCGGATATGGGTTTCGCTCGTCCTTGACTTGCTGGCAAACGGGTGGACGGTGAAAAAAGTGCTCGAGGAGTATCCCGGACTGGAAGAGGCGGATGTACTTGCGTGCATCGCCTACGGCGCTGAAATGGCCCGCGGGCGATTTATTGAGGTGGCCCTGGGGCCCCCGACTTGAAGCTGAAGATCGATGAGAACCTTGGCGGCTCGGTCGTAGCTTTGCTACGCGGCGCCGGACACGATGTCGCGACAGTCAGCGATGAGTCGCTGGAAGGCGCAGCCGACCGGCGTTTGATTGACGCCTGCCAAGTTGAACAGCGATGTCTCGTCACACTTGACATGGAGTTCGCCAATCCGCTTCTGTTCAGGCCATCCCGGTACGCAGGCATCGCCGTCCTGCGGCTCCCGCCCAAGGCGGCCGCCGGGAGCCTGGCAGCCGCAATTGAAACGCTGGCGTCGGCGCTGGAGCGGAAGCCCGTGGCCGGACAACTTTGGATTATCCAGAAAGGACGCGTCAGGGAATACCGCCACGATGCGAGGTCCGGCGCAGGCCCTTAGTATTGTTCCACGCGGTACTTGCCCACGACGCGCTCGCTGAGGTCAAACCCCAGGCCCGGACGGTCTGGCACGGCAACCGTGTAGTCTGCGCCGACTTCGATGCGTGGGGTGAGCAGGTCCTCGACCACCAGCGACGGTGACTCTGCCTGGCCGATGCCGGTCGCGCCGTGGTCCGTGTGCACGCGGACGACGGTCTCGTCGTAGCCGTTCTTCTTGTCCTGAAGCGCGATGGTCTCGACGCGTGTGATCTTCATCGTTGAATCTCGGGGCGCAGCGCAGGCCAGCTTGCGGGGAGGCGGCCCCCTGAGCAAGGACGCGGTATTATTGCGCAACTAGACCGGCCACAAGCGCCGGATTGGAGGGGAAACATGGGTACCACATCAGGTGAGATACAGATCGACAAGCCGGTCGCAGACGTGTACCGGTACATCATTAACACCGCGAACTGGCCCAAGATGGAAGCCGAGGTCGTCTCTGTCACACCGATGGGCGTCGTAAAGAAGGGCATGAAGGGCACAGAAGTCCGTAAGATGGGCAAACGTACCGTCGATGGCTCTTGGGAGATCACCGAGCTTGAGCAGGACAAGAAGTTGACCATGGCCTGGGGCGGCAAAGGCATTTCGGGCACCGCCACAGACATGCTGACCGCGTCCGGCAACGGCACCAAGCTGACCTTCCAGATGGACTACAAGACCAAGGGCCTCATGATGATGCTTATGGGCCCCATGATCAGCATGCAGTTCAAGAAGACGACCAAGGCCATGATGCCCCGCATGAAGAGCGCCATCGAGGGCAACGGGAAGTAGCGGACGGCGTCTGCGCGCCCGCGCACGGCGCGTCGTTGCTACCAGCCCGGGATTGAGTGACCTAGGTCCGCCGCCGCCGTCCGTCCTGACGACACTGCCCAAGCGGCGTCTGAATCTGGGACTGAGACCGGTCTCACGCCGCCTGGGAAGCCAGCCTGAACCCGCTCGTACTCGGCCTGCAACGCCGGGTCCGGGTGGGCCCAGGGGTGCAGGAACCGCACGCCGGCGACCTTCGCTTGAAGCAGCTCCTTCGAGCACCCGAAGCACGGGCGCATGGTCGAGTAGACCACCGCGCCCTCGACCGCGATGCCAAACCGGGCGGCGGCGAGCAGCGCGTTCTGCTCAGCGTGGACGCAGATGCAGACGTCGTAGCCCGTCCCTGGCGGGAACCGCTCCCGGCGCGCGCAGCGCTCGCAGCCGCCCTCGTCACAGTTGGGCATGCCGGACGGCGTGCCGTTACAGCCCGTCGAGACAATCCGGCTCTTCACGGCGATCACCGCGCCGACGCGGTTGCCGGTGCAGTTGGCCCGCGCCCGTACGGCGAGCGCGATGCCCATCATGTACTCGTCCATGCTGGGACGTTTTCGCGGTGAAACCACAGATTTCGCAGACGCCGTCCTGAGCTTGCCGAAGGATGACACAGAGTTGACTGACACAGAGGCAAACGACGCCCGCACGTTGCTATGCTGGGGCGACGCCAGTATGTCATTCTGAGCCCGCAGCGGCGCGGAGGGCGAAGAATCTAGCTCAGAGCACGACGCGTCGCCGTTTGAGCTAGATTCTTCGCTCCGGCCCTGCGGGCCTTCGCTCAGAATGACGCTGGAACGAAGTCGCCACGCAACGACGGTGGGCACACGATGACCGCAACGTCCAGGCCGACAAGCCCCCAACTCCCCGACAAACATGGCCGCTTCGGCAAGTACGGCGGCCAGTACGTCCCTGAGACGCTCATGGCGGCCCTGGACGAGCTCACCCGCGCCTATGACGCGGCCTCAACGGACAGCGCGTTCTGGGCCGAGCTTGCCAGCCTCCAGAAACACTACGTCGGCCGTCCGACCCCGCTGTACTTCGCAGAGAACCTCACGCGCAAGCTCGGCGGCGCACGCATCTACATCAAGCGCGAGGACCTCGCGCACACCGGCGCGCACAAGATCAACAACGCGCTCGGCCAGGGCCTGTTGACGAAGAGGCTCGGCAAGAAGCGGGTCATCGCCGAGACCGGCGCCGGCCAGCACGGCGTCGCCGCCGCCACGGTGTGCGCGATGCTCGGCATGGAGTGCGTCGTGTACATGGGCGAGCACGATATCCAGCGACAGGCGCCCAACGTGTTCCGCATGAAGCTCCTTGGCGCAGAGGTCCGGCCCGTGCTGTCCGGGTCCCGCACCCTCAAAGACGCCATCAATGAGGCCATCCGGGACTGGGTCACAAACGTGGAGACCACGCACTACCTGATCGGCAGCGTGGTCGGCCCGCACCCGTACCCCAAGATGGTGCGGGACTTCCAGTCGGTGATCGGCCGCGAGGCCCGTCAACAGATGCTGGAACAGGCCGGGCGGCTGCCGGACTACGCCGTCGCCTGCGTGGGCGGCGGGTCAAACGCCATCGGCCTGTTCAGCGGGTTCGTAGATGACGCCGCGGTCGGGCTCATCGGGGTCGAAGCTGCCGGAGAAGGGCTCGACGGCAAGCACGCTGCCACGATGTCGAAGGGCCGACCCGGCGTGCTTCACGGCTCTATGAGCTACCTGCTCCAGGACGAGTGGGGGCAGGTGCAAGAGGCGCACTCCATCTCCGCGGGCCTGGACTACCCTGGCGTTGGCCCTGAGCACTCCTACCTGAA
>CAYWBD010000337.1:0-16357 GCA_964456315.1 uncultured Thermoflexus sp. | reverse complement strand
GCCGTCGCGGGTCCCAGTTTCCATCGCGCGAGCAGCCCCGCCGGCGCCGACCGCGGCGCCAACGGTGCAGGCATCGCCCACGGCAACTCCGTCTCCGACTCCGACCGCCGTGCCCGTACTGCCCGGCGCCCCGCTCCGGGTGTCGCCCATAGCTGGCGAAGGCGTTGCCCTCGTCCGCTGGGACGCACCAGCCACCAGCGGCACCCAGACGGTCACCGAATACACGGTCTACACAGATGTGGCGGGCATCCCGCCCAAGACAGTCCCGGCGTCCAGCTCCAGCACGACCATTGCCGGCCTGTCTGGCGGCGTGGCCTACCGGTTCCAGGTGTCGGCCCGCAGCGCGGCCGGCGAAGGGCCACGCTCGGCCTGGTCAGAAGCGGTCACCCCGTTCGGGCCCGCGGCGACACCAGTGCCGACCCCCGCCCCGACTCCGTTGCCAGCCCCGACCCCGGCGCCGGCGCCGACCCCGGCTTCATTCTCGGCGCCGACAGAACTCACCGTCATCAAGACAGAGCCTGACTCGCCGTCGAGCATCAACGTCGTCGCTGGCGATGGGCAGGTAACTGTCACCTGGCTCGCCCCCGCAGACGACGGCGGGAGCAAGGTCACGGCCTACGTCGTGCTGTCGGACGACCCGTCGGTGCCCGTGCAGACGGTGCCCGCCGGCGCCCGTAGCGTGACCATCAGCGGCCTGACAAACGGCGCAAGCTACCGCTTCGAGGTCTATGCGGTAAACGACACCGGCCTCTCCGACCCGTCATCGTGGTCCAGGGAAGTCACCGTGGAACCCGTCCTGGCCCAGGAGACGCAAGTAATCGTGCTGGCGGCGGGCTGGAACCTCATATCGTTCCGCCTGCAACCAGAAGACGCAAGCATCAGCGCGGTCCTCGCCCCGATCGCCGGCCTCTACACCGAAGTCTCGACGACCGACAGCGGCCGGCAGCTTGTCTACCGGCCCGGCGCGGCCTCCACCGTCAACACGCTCGGCTCGTTGAGCGCGCTGCGGGGGTACTGGGTCCGCATGACCGTACCTGGCGTGCTCCACGTGACCGGCGCGCCCGTAGAGGCAGCCACCCCGCTTGAGCTGGGTGTGGGCTGGAACCTGGTGAGCTTCCTGCCCGACGCGGCGATGCCAGTGAGCGAGGCCCTGGGTTCGATCGCCGGGCGCTTCACCGAGGTGCGCACCATCAACAGTGAAGCGCAGACCTACCTGCCCGGCCTGCCGGCAGGGTTCAGCACCCTGGGCGTGATGGAGCCAGGGCGCGGCTACCTCATCCGTATGAGCCAGGTGGGCATGTTGCTATACCCGTCTGCTGGTCAATAGGAGGGCGTCGATAATGTCGCCTCGCCAACACATCCGCAAAGTCGCCGTGACATGCCTGGTCGCAGGCGGGCTGGTAGCCGCACTAGCGTCGTGCTCCAGCCCCGCAGACAAGACAAAGGCCACGAACACGCCACGTCCGGCAGGCCTGCCGACCCAGTCCCAGCTCCCCACACCGGGGCTGGGCGCGCCGCAGGAGCAGCCCGGCTTGGCCTCCAGGGCCGGCAGCCCGGGCGCCCTCAGCGTGGCCCTGGTGCCCGAGCCGGGCGCCGGGCTGCCTGTGGCGGCAGGCGCCGACCGGGCGGGCATCCTCACCCCGACGTACAACTGGATGAGCGCCTACAGCCTGCGCACAAAGCTCGACGGCTCTCCCATACCTGCCGGCTCCGTCATCGCAGCCTACGACCCGGAGGGCGTCCTCATTGGCCGCTCGACGGTCAACCAGGCCGGGCGCTACGGTCCGCTGGCCCTGTACATGGACGACCCCGCGACGCCTGTCGACGAGGGCGCGAAAGAGGGGGACGTAGTCTCCTTCCGCATCAATGGCTTCCCGGCCCGGGCAGAAGGGCCGGACATTGCCTTCTTCGCCACCACCGGCAACCTGCTCGTGCTGAACCTAACCGCCAGCAGCAAATAGCCTACGGTTGCACAGCTCTCGAGGGCGCGGCCTGGCCGGGTTGGGGCGTGCTCGCGCCCGAGGGCCGCGACCGGTGGCGGCCGCTTCCCAATAGGGGAGGCGGTTGTCCCTGGCAGGGTTGGCGCCGGTGTCGGGAGCGCTAACGACGTCAGCCAGCCACTTGCGCGCGGAGTGCCGCCTACTGCCTGCGGGTCCGGCCTCGAAGCATCCGCCTGAGCCTGGGGGTCCTGCGCCTCACACGGAAGTACGTCCCCGAGACATGGAACCACCACCGCACCGCCGGGCTGGCGGCCCGGACGGCGTCGATGCGGCTGATATTGAACCGCGTGTGCCGCCTCTGCTCTATGCCCCACGCTGCCGCGTACCCTGCGTCCGCGACCTCGGACTCGAGTGCGGGCGTCGAGGAGCCGTAGGGGTAGCAGAAAAGCCGTACTTCGGCCTGGAGCAGCTGCTCCAGGTCCTTCTTAGATTCGACGATCTCACGCCTGGCCTCCGCCTCGCCGAACCGCGCCAGGTGCGGGTGGGTGACACTGTGGCTGCCGAAAGTCACTCCTGCGGCCTGCGCTTGTCTGATCTCCGAGGCGCTCATCAATGGCGCCGGCGCGACGCGCCCTGAATCCCAGTCGTTGACGCCCCCTGTGCGGCCGCTCACCAGGAATACCGTGGCCGGAGCGCCGAGCTGTTGGAGGACGGGCAAGGCGTGGAGAAAGAAGTCCTGGTATCCGTCATCGAAGGTCAGCGCCACAGCCTTGCGGCTGCGGGACGAGGTCGCGGCCCCTGGGGCTCTAGTAAGAGTTTCCTCCAGGGGCACGATCGCATAGCCATGTCTCAAGAAGTAGCGGAGTTGGCGCTCGAGCTGCCGTGAAGTCACCGACAACCGCGCTACGTCCGCCCCGTCTATAGACGGCACGACGCGGTGGTACATGAGCACAGGGGTCCAGGGCGGGGACACTTGTGAGTCACTCAAGTCCGCGTCTCCCGAGGTGGTTGAACTACGGCCTGGCGCTTCCGGCTCCGTGGATCAGGCAAGCGGGGCGACTGGGGGAGCGTTCTGGGTCAAAGGCGCCTGATCAAGCTGGCGCAATCTGGCGTGCGGCGATGGGAATGGGCCGTTCCGCTGTTGCCGCCGGAACGCGGGCCAGCCGGGGCGATTTCGCGACTGCCCCAAGGAACACGGCGGCCAGGATGGTGACCCGGACATCGGTCAGCCCCATGTCCACCGCGCCCTGGGCCACCCAGGCTACGGTCAAGCCCACTCCAAGCAGCGCGACGGCCTGGATGTACGGGTCTGTCGCGCGGCGTGCCGTCGCGGTCATTTCGACCAGTGAACGGCCGATCATGAACCAGAACGCCATGAACCCGAACATACCGAGCCGTAGCCAGACCCACAAGATGTTATTGTGCGGGATGTACTCCCACAGCGAGAAAAGCGCTGACAAGTCTGGCAGCTGCACGAACATCTTCATCGGCTTCCCATAGCCCGCCCCTGACAAGGGCGAGAGCTCTATGTTCTTGACGATGTTCTCGTCCTCGAGCACGCGTGCCTCGTTCGACCCTGCGTCTCGTGCGTCGGGCCGGTAAATCGACAGTACGGACCTGGCCGGCTGGCCGACGATGCTCTGGTTGTTCCTGAACGCGACCAGGTATGGTGGCAGCACAATTAGCAGCGCCAGAGCTACTCGGACGATGTATTTGCGTATCTCTGGTTTCGTCGCGTACAAGATCACTGCTAGCGCCAGCACGCCAAAAATCAACGTTAGGACCCCCGCCCTGCGCTGGTTGGCTAGGAACGCGAACGCCACGAGCGGGACGGTCCAGGCGATGAACCTCAGCTGCGCCCGGTCAGCCTTCAGCAGCCAGACTGCCAGGCCGAATAGCAGGAACATCGCGAAAAACAGGCTCTCCTCGTGCGCCAGGAGGGAGTTCACACGGGAAACCTCGGTGGTCTGGCTGAGGTCTCCTTTCAGCACGAACACGAACCGCGTCAGCCCCACCAACCCTTTCAGGGCGACCGCACCGAGGAACACCCAGAGCAGCTGCCTGAGCTGGCTCTTGCTTTCGATCAGGTTGTAGGCCAGCAGGTAGATAAACAGCGGGTAGAACTGCGCCCGGGATTCCCAGACAGCTATGTTGGCGTCTCCGCCGGAGCTCAGCCCCCGGAATAGCCCGTACACCACGAACGCCGTGTACAGCCCTACCGCAGGGAACAGGGGCCCGAGGTGGACCGGTCGCTCACGCTGCCCGATCCGCTTCAGGAGCATCATTCCTATCAGGCCCAGTACCGCCAGTTCGGCGACCGTCAATGGGACGCCCAGTCCCAGCTGGCCCAGCGGCCGGAAGAACGGGATCTGGTCGGTCACCGAGTCGGCGTAGTCCAGGCGGTACGGCTCGATGGCCGCCGCGGCGGCCACGATCGCAAGAAACCCCCAGAACGGCCGGCGCCAGACGATTATGGTCCCGATGCCACCGGCTGCTGCGACGAGAAACGCCAGGGGGTTGCTGAACCTGGTTCCGAGCCCGACCCCCAAAAGCACGGCGGCGCCGGCGGCGGCCAGGAGCAGCACCGCTCGTGACTGCCTGTCGGCACGTCTAACGGCAGCCGCGGTGTCGTTCTGGCGCACGGGCGATATTCTGGGCCGGAGCAGAGTCAATCGACGCCTCGCATGGGGGAGGGCTGGGTCTCCGGGCAGGTAGCGCAAGACCCCGGGCTGCCAGGGACAGCCTCCGCAGAGGAGGCCTCAGGGCCGTTCAGCGCCAGATGGCGAGGAATAACACGGGGGCAGTCGCGGCGAGGATCACGAGGACCATCCTGACTCCCTTTGTGTATTTGCGCGCAGCCAGCCCGGCGCCAAAGAAAGCTGCTGTTACCAGTATCGTGAGGAGAAACTCCATTTGCTCAACCTGTCAAGAGGCCGGTCATCCACGCTGGGACCCCAGACCGCGGCCCCGTGTGCAAGACGCCAAGGACACTGTCCTCATTGACTTGCTGAAGCGCTTCCCGGGTTTCCGGCAACCGGCTGATCCCCGCACGGACGAGCATGAGGTTTCGGTCCATGTTGCCGGCCATCGCCTGCCCGTAAAGGTTTGACAAGACGGGCGGGAGGTCGGTCACGATGACCACGAACTCCCCCTTGAGCGCCTCAAGGAAGTTTGGCATGCGGGCGCGCAACAGGGCGGCCAGGTCATGCGGCTCGTTCAACAGAAGGTGCTCGCCCCCCCGCGGGTCCGCGGGCACCAGGGTCAAGTTCGGCAGGCTGGTCTGCGCATACGTGTCGCCCAGGGCGCACTCGTTCTTCAAGACGTTGATCAAGCCCGGACGGGCACGGTCAGCAGACTCGAAGGAAAGCGTCGGGTGCGCGATATCCGCCTCCAGCAGCGCCACCCGTCCGTCGACCTCACGCGCCAGAGCGTAGGCAAGACCCGCCGCCGTGGTGGACCGCCCTTCCTCGCGTACCGCAGACGCGATCCCAAGGGCGCACCTGCCGCCTAGCGCGTCTGCCTCCAGCAGGTTCACAGCCAGCCTGTGCCAGACCTCGCGAAGCTGCGCAAATGGGTCTCGCAGCGCGGCTGAGGACGAAGACCGGACATGGGAGTGCCCGTTACGGTGCGCGCCCAACATTGCCACCCGCCGCTTTGGCGTCCGGGCCGACGAAATCGAATCGTTCATAGCGCGTTTCAACCTCCGAGCCGGGCGCTCGCCGCCGGCCCGCCGGGAGAGAGCATGGTTGCTACCGATGACCGGACCGAAACCTTTCGCGCCGCCAGTTCAGGGATCTCTGCCAGCAGCGGGACAGACAGGGCTTCCTCGACATCGGCGCGGGTCCGTATCTGGTTGTCACCCCAGGTCAACACAAGGACCGGCGTGACGCCGACCATCAGGCCTAGAGCGATGCCCAGCACCAAGTTTGTGACGATCTTCTTTGTGGGCAGTCCCGGCGAGTCCGGGATCGGAGGCATGTCAACTACCAGGAAACTGTCGAGACGGCCAGAAAGCGCAGCCTCGCCTGACACACGGACGTCTTCGAGTTTTCGCAGCGAGGCTTCATAAAGCGTCCTCTCCAGCGTGTGAGCCTGGTCAAGGCGCTGGAGTTCGGCCTGCTCAGCTGCCGGGCGGGACTGACCGGGGAGCGGGTCCGGGTAGGCGGCCAGGTACTGGCGCTGCACTTCGGCCGCCTGGTCCAGCCGTACTTTCTGTATCTGCGTCTGCCTGGAGTAGAAGTCCACGCCCAGCCGGCTGTCTTCCACCTGTCGGGCAGTGATGCGCTCGTTGTAATGGGTGAGGGTCTCTTGCAGCAGCCGCTGCCCGAGGACGGGGTGCCTCCCCCTGTATGTCAGGAGCAGCAGGTTGTTGCCTTCGGCCGTTACAGTCAGGCTGCTGGCGACAAGCTTCAGCGCCATGTCCATCGCTTCGTCGTGGCCAACCGGCATGACCACGCCCATCCTCCGCGCTACGGACCTGACCACCGGCACCTTTGCGAGCTGCTTCCCAAGAGTTGACGGCACCGGCCACTTACCATCATCTACCGCGGCGCCGAGGCCCGACCTCTGCACCACCTCCGCCCTGAACGCATCCGTGGTAAGCCACTCTTGCATGGCTTTGCCTTCGACTGCACTGGGCGAAGAACGGCTTGAGCCGATAGACAGGTCTTCCAGGAGCCTGCTGGGGTCCACCCAGACGCGGGCCTCGAGCTTGTACTCGCGCCCCGTGTAGGCGACGATGAGGATCGCCAGCGCCGGGATCAAGATCACGGGCACCAGGAAGATTTCCTTGTATCTGAACGCCGTTTCGAGGTAGCGCCTCATGGGTCTCCTTGCCGTCTTGGTGCGTGCCCGTGGCCGCGGCTAGTCGCCATGCCGAGTCTGAATGGCTATGTGCAAGCCGTCCGGCGTGCGTGTTAATCTTCTCGCCCGTCGGGCCCAAGCTGACATTGACACTGGTGGGACGCGCCGCCACGCGTGTCCATACGTTTAGCGGTCGCCGAGGATTTTCGGGAAGCTCCACTCGGGAGCAAGGCTACGAGGCCGGGCCGAAGCGACCGCGCCTATCTTTCCTAGTCTACTCGACGGCAATTCCGATCAGTAAGCTACTGCCGGGTCACGCTGGGGCCCGTTCGGCTATTTGAGGGGTGGCCGGAAGGCAGGCAACAGCCGGCTTTGGCCGAGCCGTGGCCGTCTTACAGCGCCAGGCCCTTCTGACCATCGAGCACTTGGTCCGCCCGTCCGGCAGTGCGCAGCACAGCCGTCTGGCCCTTCCAGACCAGCACTTCGGCTGGGGTCGGGTGGCTCAAGAATCCCAGGCTGCTGGCGCTGTAGCCATAGGCGCCGCTGTAGAAGATGCCGATCAGGTCGCCCACCTTCACCACGGGCATCTCCTGGTTCTGGCAGATCACGTCCAGGGGCGTGCAGCAGGGGCCGACCACGCTGACGGGGCCGGCGGCCGGCTCACTCATGCGGTTCAGCACGGCCACCGGGTAGGACTTCCGGAACACCTGCCCGAAGTTGCCGGTCGCGGTGATGTGGTGGTTCATCCCGCCGTCTGTGACCACGAAGGTCTTGCCCCGCGATGACTTCGTGTCTACGACCCGGGTGACATACACCCCAGCCTCGGCCACGATGTACCTGCCCAGCTCAACGATGAGTCTCGTCTTGGCGAGCAGCGGGTCTTTCCGGAGCTCACTCACCAGGCCCCGGTAGCCCGTGCCGAAGCCTTCCAGGTCAAACTCGGGTGAGTTTTCGAAGTACGGCACCCCAAACCCGCCGCCAAAGTCGGCAGTTTCCAGGGGCCGCTCCAGGCGGGCCGCGATCTGGCGCGCCAACTGCGAAGTCTTCTGGCAGTTGGCAAGGATTGCGGCGGTGTCGAACATCTGCGACCCGGCGTAGACGTGCACGCCTGCTATCGACAGGTAAGGCGCGCTGCCGAACCGGTCCAGCACCTCAGGGAGCATCTCCTCATCAAACCCGAACTGCTGGGCCCCTCCGCCCATCCGCATCTGCGCGCCCTGCACCGCCTCGGCCGGGTTCACGCGCAGTCCGATGCGCGCCGGCTTCTTCAGCCGCGCTGCGATCGCCGCAACGCGCGAGATCTCGCCCGGCGATTCCGCATTGATCGAGAGGATGCCCATCTCGACCGCGAGGGTCAGTTCATCCTCGGTCTTGCCCGGGCCGGCGAAGATGATCTTGTCCGGTGAGAATCCTGCTTTCCTCGCAAGGAGCAACTCACCAGCTGATGCCACCTCAGCGCCGGCGCCCTCCCGGCCAATGACCTGGCAGACCCCAAGGCTGGGGTTCGCCTTCAGGGAGTAATAGACATCGGTCTCTGGGCCGAGGGCGTGTTGTACGCGACGCAACTGATTGGCGACCATGTCGCCGCTGTAGGCGTAAAACGGCGTGGAGACCTGCTGGGCGAGCTCCGATACTGAGACCGGCCCCAGCTTCAGCTCAGGAGACCCGGCGGGCGAGCCGAACAGCCCGGCGAGGCGGTCAACTTTTGACCGTTGCGTACTCATTGCGTAGTGAGGTCCTGTCTATCTTTCCTGTGGGAGTCTTGGGGAGCTCCGAGAGGATGTGGATCTCTCTGGGGACCAGGTAGTGGGGGGCCTTCTCACTGCACTGCCTGCGCAGGTCGTCTGCAGTTGGCGACGCCCCTTCTTTGGCTGACACCACGGCGACGACCAGGTGGCCCAGCAGGTCGTCCTTCTTGCCGAACGCCGCCGCCTCGTGGACGCCCGGGATGCTGCAGAGCAGTTCCTCGACTTCCTGCGGGCTCACACGGTAGCCCTCGGTCTTGATCTGCTCATCCCTGCGCCCGATGAAGTACAAGAACCCTTCGGCGTCCCGCTTGACCAGGTCGCCCGAGTAGACAACTATGTCGCGGCCGAGGGTCTCAGGCGGGGCGAACGGGTTCGGGCGGTACACGGCGCTGGTCTTTTCAGGGTCGCCCCAGTACCCGAGCGCGACCGTCGGCCCCCGGTGGATGAGTTCGCCGGTCTCGTCCGGCGCGGTCTCCCGCCCATGCTGGTCGACGACCCAGATGTCCGTGTTCGGGATGGCTTTGCCAATACATGATGCTCCCCGGTGGACCTGGTCGGGCTCGAGGTACGTCGAGCGGAACGCCTCGGTCAGGCCGTACATCAAGTAGATGTCCGTGCCCTTCAGGAGCTCACGTAGCGAAGCCAGGTGCGGGCCGGGGACCATGCCTCCCGTGTTGCTGATGTAGCGCAGGGTGGTGAGCGGCTCTTTTTCGAGGCTGCGGCGGGCGCTCAGCAGCAATGCCCACACCGGCGGCACGCCGGCCAGGCCGGTGATGCGCTCCTTCCGCAGGTTGCGGAGGATGTCCCCTGGCAGCAGCGACCTCTGAAGGACCAGCGTACCGCCCACGCGCAGCATGGTGGTGAACTGGTTGAGGCCGGCATCGAAGCTGAGCGGGAGCACGCTGAGCACGCGGTCCTCAGGCGTGTTCTTTAGGTACGTAGACACGATCTGGGCGCCTGCGACAACGTTTGCGTGGGTCAGCATTATCCCCTTGGGCCGCCCGGTCGAGCCCGAGGTGTAGATGATCGTCGCGATGTCGCTGCCCTTGGACATCGTCTGAGGCGGCGTATCGCTTGCCGGCGCGGACTTGTCCAGGAAGGGCACGGTGTGTCTGGCCCAGGGCAGCGTGCCGGAGAGGTCTCCCACGTGCAGCGCCAGGTCGACTTGCGGGAACTTGCCGGACTGCAGGCGGTCGGCTTCACCTACGAGCACGCGCACCTGGCAGTCGCCCATGATGTGCTCGACCTGCGTCGTTTTCAGGAGCGGGTTGATGTTCACGAACACTGCGCCGGCCTGGCCGATGCCGAGCATCGCCACGATGGCCTCCCAGCGCTTCTCCAGGTATACGCCCACCCGGTCGCCGCGCTTGACTCCCAGCGCGCGTAGCCGGGCGGCCAGCTGGGACGACTGTCCCAGCAGCTGGAGGTAGGTGTAAGAGCTGGCGCCGTCCACGATGGCAACGTGGCCCGGAGCGCGCTTAGCGCTGTTGAACAGCAGGTGCTGGAGGGTGAACTCGGCGTGAGTCATTTTGGGGCGCCGAGCTTGCTCGTCACAAGGGTGGTGATGCTCCCCAGGCTGCGGAAAGTGTCTTCGTTAACCAATTCGGGTTCGATCTCGACCTTGTAGCGCTCTTCGATGAACATCACCAACTCTACTGTCTGGAGGGAGGTCAAGTAGCCTTCCTCGATCAGCGCGACGTTTTCGTCGATCTTGAGGTTTTCCTTCCTGAGCAGGTCCTTCAGCAGATACCGCCGAAGCTCTTCGAGCAGTTCGGCCCTGTTGACGCTTTGCAAAGAGACTGGCTCCTACCAACGCTGACCCGGGCTCAAGGCACAGGCAGCACCAGACCGCCTGCCAATACACCGGGCGGTGCAACCCGGCGTCAGACCGCTGAGAAACTGGCCTCAGTGTCGCCGAAGACGCCGCTCCAGGCCCGTTGCGGCTCGGCCGGGGTTTCGCCATTCGCGCCCCGCATGCGCACAAGCAGCTCCAGCCCGCGGCGTTTGACGAAGCCATGGCGCCGCAACAGCGGCTCTGATATGGCCCTTTCGCCAGCGACCTGGTAATGACTGACAGTCCAGGGGCCGAGCTTGCGCAGTCGTGCGACGGCATGGGCCAGGAGCGCACCGGCGACGGCATCGTCTGCCCCGGGGGCCGCCTGCAGGTCCATGATGTAGCCCCTGCGGCGGTCGCCTGTGGAGGCGTGGCTGATCACATAGCCGAGCAGTTCGCCGGCGCCGTCTGCGACGACTGCGGTTTCGCTCGCCTCGTGTGGCGACGCAGGACCATACCTCCAGTTGAGGAAGCGGCTGTCACGGAGCACGGAAGCCCCGCCTGGTACAACCCTCCGCTCGAATAGTCGGTCGAACCGGGCGTCGAATGACTTCACCACTTCGATTTCGACCCGCGCCTCATGCCTGCGCCTGATGCTCGACAGCGCTTCTGCGGCGCGCATGCCCCGCGTGACGGGCCACCAGAGAGCCGCCGGGACCCTGGTCAGCGCGCCTCGACGGGCGAACGCGCGGGCGTCGAGCGGTTTTGTCCAGCGGTCCAGCGTCGCCGCGCGGGGGGCGCCAAGCCACGTTGTCACCTTGATCGTGGCCGCGATGTCATCCCACGAAACACAATTTCGGCCGCTGCGAAAGAACTCCCGCATGAGTTTGACTCCATGGAACCGGTGGTCTGGCCGGACCATGAAGTCGCAAGGCGTATGGGCCACCACCCGCTCGTTTCCGGCCTGGTAGTCCATCGCGACGGCGGCGAGGAACCCGACGATCGCGTCACCCGCCTGCAACACCCAGCGCGGTGTCGTCGAGCCCGCCACCGTCCCCCTCTCTGACCAGTCCCACCGTGCCTTGAACGGCCCTAAGGCGGACGCGCCGAACACCTGTGGGTAGAGTGCACAGACCGCTTCGAAGTCATCGGGGGCATAGCTGCGCACGAGCACCGGCGCAGGCGCCACCTCCGCGCCCGCGGTGGCCGGCGAGATGTGTTGGCCCGAGGGCACGGGGGGTGATTTGAGGCTGAACTGTGTCAATACATGAACGATTATCGGGCAGGTGCCCGGGTCGCCGCTCCTTGTCCAGGCTACCGGCGCGGTGGCTGAACGGGTCCAGGTCATGTGGGCCAAACGGCTCGGCGGTCGGTGTGGCGACCCGGTATGCCTGGTAGAGAGTACTGGGCACGAGGCAGTGGTGGTTATTCCGCTCCCGCAGTTCTCCGGAGGGGGTCCCACCTGAGGCCGGGGACCGGCTCCCCCGCGGAGTCTGAAATGCGCAGTCCGAACTGCCACGCCGGGTGACAAGGCCTGCCATCTTGCCGGGCCTTTTGCGCTGACTTCACCATCACGGTGTTCCACCCGGCGATGAGTTCTACCGGCACTTTGAGGTCGTCCACCACTATTGTGGGGACCTCCCCTTCCAGGTCTCCGGGGACGCAGCCGTCCGTCTCGGCCACCAGAGACCCGTTGAGCCAAACACGGACCATGTCACTGGCGCTGATGTTGAGCACCACGGAGACGGGAGTCGGGGTGTTCACATACGTTGCCATGTACGCGGCGCCGGCCGGATAGTTGCCGTTGACTTGTGCCCAACCGGAGTTCGGGTAGCGGTCCACAGCGTCCGCGACCGAAACGATCCCCGGCACCAGGTTGTCCCAGTAGTCCCACGTCCGCCCCTGGGACGCCTCCTCCCCTTCCCGTGGAGCGACAGTGACCTCGTTGCCTAGGTAGTCCTTCGAAAGACGCGTCGCCTCGTCCGGGTCCTCGTATGGGCCGACCACAAGCCATTCCTTTACAAAGCTGAGCTGCGCCGGCGTGGCGTGGGCGAGGTACCACTCCGCCAGTATCGGCCCCCACTCATAGCCAAACCGCAGGTCCGTGTGGTACCAGTTGGCGCGACCTGACCGGCCCAGATAATCTCCGGCTTTGACAGGCCCTTCGTTCAACTGGACTTCGGCCTCCTCCAGGTGCAGCAACTGGAGCGGCGCTGGCAGCGCCAGAGACGGGTTCTCGATCCTGACGACGAAGTCGAAGCCACGGTCCTGCACCTGAAGGGTACCGTCGGAGTAGGCATGAACAGGCGTGCCGCGGGGCATGCCGATGTCTATGGCGCCGTGGTGATAGGTGCTGTCCAGTCCGCCCTGCAGAGACTGCTGCCAGGAGTACCGGCTACCCTCGCCCCAAAGCAAAGTCGGGAACGGCCACCGGAACTGCGTCAGGTCCGTCAGCGGCAGCGCGGCGTCCGAAAGGATCAGGCGCGCGTCCGCGCTTGTCCCTCCACCGTCCCGCAACTGGCGGTCGTTGTACTCCCGTGTCACGTCCACGTAGACACGGACGCCGTGCATGATGGTGGGCGCCCGGAGGTACGCAGCCGG
The DNA here is from genome assembly GCA_964456315.1 of uncultured Thermoflexus sp. GTDB lineage: Bacteria > Chloroflexota > Dehalococcoidia > Lucifugimonadales > Lucifugimonadaceae > SHXW01. The sequence continues at coordinate 3,491 of CAYWBD010000337.1, read as the reverse complement.
GATTGCCTCAACGACCGCCTCCAGTCCTGCCCCACTCACTTCGACCGTGGCAGTGCTCCACACGGTTACGCCCTGGTGGGCAAACACCAGCTCCGTCCCGCGCAGCGTCACCGTGCGGCTCGTCCCGTCAGCGAGCAGATAACGGATGCTCTGGCCGAGCCGCAGGTCTGCCCGGGTCGCGGGATAGTAGGTTAGCTTCTTCGGCGTAAGCGTGGGGACGCGGACGGCCACCGTCGCCGTGGGCGTGGCCCCGGTCACTGGTGTGCTGACCCCAGCTACCGGCGTGGCGAACGGGGTCAGTGGTGCGTCGGATGACCGAGCAGGGCCAAGGTCTATCGGCTTCGACTGGCTATCTGTTGCGATGCTCAGCAAGAGGAACGCCACGGCGAACAGCCCGGCGACGGTGACGGTAACGATGATGGTGCTTTTCATACTTGCTTCCAACAATAGCAAAGGCGCCGGTCCCGCTTCGTGGGGGCGGGCGCGAGTTTGGGACGGTCCGAAACGCATGCCCCGCCGAGCCAAAGGTCGCGCCGGTACCACGCCGGCGCGCTCCAGTCGGGTCACCGATAAGACAAGACCTGGTGAGAGGGCCGTTCAGGGGCAGGACCTGGCGGTGAGACCGGCAGCCTGATCCACAAACGGGTGAGGCGCTCCAGCCGACGGGGCAGCAGCCCGCCGCCTCTGCCTCGGTGGCGCAATGCCGGCCGGTACCGCGGCCCGCCAGGCGTCTGTCCTGAGGCCAGGTGTGGCGGAGGGAGTGGGGTTCGAACCCACGATACCGGAGACCGGTATACCGGTTTTCAAGACCGGCGCATTAGACCGCTCTGCCATCCCTCCGTGGCCTGCTCCCAAGCTTAGTGGGCGCGAGCCCGACTGTGCCAGAAGTGGCGCCTGTTTTTCTGCTTGGCTCAGTGCAGCTTCGCCGCGCCTCGCGGCCCCGCCGCATCGCATGGAGCGCCATCGCATCGCGTGCCCCGCCGTCGGATCCCGACCAACGCCCTCGCTTCGGGGCGCGCCGCTGCCGACTAGAAGCGCAGGCGTCCTCACCGCTGGCACCCGCCGCAGTAGTACGACGTCCGGCCGCCAAACTTTGCGGCCCTCAGAGGCGTGCCGCACCTCGGGCACGGCGCACCCTTCTCGCGGGGCAGTCGCATGCGGGCGTCGTACGCATCGACGACCCACGGCCGTCCGTCCGCAAGTAGATGGGAGGCGATGACCGCCGTTGCGTTGTCGAGCACCTCCTGTACTGCGGCGTGCAGCGACCGCAGCCTGGCCTCGCTCACCCTGTTTGCGTGGCGTAGCGGCGAGATGCCCGCTGCGAACAGCGCCTCGTCGGCATAGATGTTGCCAACGCCCGCAAGGACGTGCTGGTCGAGGAGCAGCGCTTTCACCGGGACGCGGCGGGGCTTCACGCGGCGTGCGAACTCGTCCGCTGAGAACGACGGGTCGGCGGCGTCCGGGCCCAGGTCTGCGGTCAGCTCGGCCGCGCGATCTACGAGCACCGCGGACGCCCACCGGCGGGGGTCGTCAAGCTCGATGCGGCGCTCGTCGTCCAGGTAGAAGACCGTGCGAGCGTATTTCTCCGGCGGGTCGTCCGGGCGCAGCACCGCCAGCGAACCCGTCATCCCCATGTGCAGGCCGAGCACGCCGCGATCAAGCGTGACCAGCAGCTGCTTCCCGTGCCTCGATACGCCGGTGACCGACCGGCCACGCAACCCGGCGAGGCCGCCCTTGCCGTCGACCGTCTGCTCGACACCCGGCGAGCGCACGTCAACCTCGACGATGCGCCTGCCCACGACCCCTTCCCGCAGCAGGTAGCGGCGCAGGCTTTCTACTTCGGGGAGTTCAGGCATCGCTCAGACCTGCTCCGGCGCCGAGCGCACGGCCCTGCGCTCCGTTACGGCGAGACGCTGAACCCGCCGTCCACGGCGATGACTGCCCCGGTCACGAAGTCCGACGCCCTGCTGGCCAGGAACACCGCCGCGCCGGCCAATTCGTCCGGCTCGGCCCAGCGGCCCGCCGGGGTGCGCTTCGAGATCTCGGCCTCGCGGTCCGGGAACATCTTCAAGAACGCCGCGGTCATGTCGGTGTGCACCCAGCCGGGCAGGATGGCGTTGACCTGGATCTTGTACTTGGCCCAGGCAATGGCGCACGACTTCGTGTACTGCACCACGCCGCCCTTGCTCGCCGAATATGCGCTGGCGTACGGGCTGCCGAAGACAGACATCATCGAGCCGATGTTGATGACCTTGCCAGCGCCGCGCGCCCGCAGGTGCGGGAACACTGCCACCGACACGCGGTGCACGCTGTTCAGGTTGACGTCCACGACCAGCTCGAAGTCGTCTTGAGACAGGTCCTGGAGCTCCGCCGCCCGGCGGCTCGTGCCGGAGTTGTTGACCAGGATGTCTATGCCGCCGAGCTGGCGCACGGTGTCGTCCACTGCGCTCTTGACGGACGCCTTGTCCAGCACGTCGCAACTGACCGCGATGGCGCGTGGCCTGGCTGACGAGCCGTGCGTGGCCCGCGCCTGGGCAGGCGTGAGCCCGGTCGTCACCTGCGCTCCGGCGTCGCTCAGCGCGCTGAGCGCGGCCTTCATCTTGTCCTTGTTGCGCGCCGCGATGGCGACTGATGCCCCCTGTCGCACGAGCCCGGCGGCCATGCCGAGGCCGATGCCGCCGTTGCCGCCTGTGACGAAGGCGACTTTGCCGCTGAGGTCAAAGAGGTTGGACGCCATGTGATGCCCTCCGGATATGCGCCGTCCGCCGGGCCGCAGGACTCACCGCCGGGCTGACTGCGCAGCGGTGACAGCGCGAACCTGCGCCCAGATTACAGCCAACGCGCCATTGTGCCCAAGATGCGGAGGTTGCGGTTACGCCGTCGCCATCGCCGCCTGGAGCATGGCGCGGGCATAGCCCACCGTGTAGGCGAAGCCGGTGTACCGCCCCGACGAGATGCCCTTGAACGGGTGCTCGCGGTCGGCGTCGATGAGGGGCGGGTGCTCCGGGTAGACCAGGCGCGGGTACTTCTGCCGCACCAGCTCCCGCATGACCGCGAACATGTCCACCTCGCCCTCGTCCACGAACACCTCGGTGTACTTGAGGCGCGGGATGTGGGTCTTCACGTTGCGGTAGTGCATGTGGTTGATGCGGTCCCGGCTACCGATGTAACGGCAGACCTCGACCGGGTCCTCGCCCAGCTCACGCGTCACGCCGCAGTCGAACGTCATGCCGTTTGACGGGCTGGGCACGATGTCGAGCAGGCGCTTCCAGTCGGCAAAGCTCCCCATGATCTGCTCCGACCGTCTGCTGACCGGCGGCGGCGGGTCGTTGGGGTGGAGCGCGAGGCGGACGCCGGCCTTCTCGGCCTCGGGGACCACCGCCTTCAGGAAGTAGGTGATGTTGTCCCATAGCGACGGGGCGCTGGACGAGCCCTCGTCGGCCAGGCGCCCCAGCCCCTCCACGCGCTCCGCGTCGAAGTCGTAGTAGCCC
>CAYWBD010000336.1:0-4698 GCA_964456315.1 uncultured Thermoflexus sp. | reverse complement strand
CCCGTCCCTGGACGTCGCTGCAATCCAGGTGTTGCTGGAAGCCTTGTTCGAAGGGTTCCTGATCCACCTGAGCGTGGGAGACCCGGGGGCCGACCCGAAGAAGTACAACGCCGTAGTCCAGGCGCTTTTCGCGGGCGACTTCTGGGTGGCTGCGCCTGACAGCGCACCCGCAAACGGTGTGCGCCAGCGCGCCCGGGACCGGCCGGCAAAGAGCAGGTAGGCCCCCTGGCATGCGCCGGGGGCCGACGGGCGGCCTACAAAAAAAGCGAGCGTTCGAGTTACATAACGGGCTAGCGAGACCAACGGAGGGTGGACATGACTCAAGCAACTTCGACAGCGAGGCTGGCAGCACTGAGCTCTCGCCGTCCATGGACGGTGATCGCGGTGTGGGCAGTGGTGCTCGCCGGGGCTCTCGGCCTCACCGGGGCGTTCCTCTCGGACGCCCTGACCACTGAGAGCAACTTCCTCGGCAACCCGGAGTCAAAGCTGGGCACGCAGGTCCTCGACGCGCACTTCCCGGAGCAGGAAGGTCAAGAGTCGGAAGCCGTCATCTTGAAGTCGGCCACGCTCGTGGCCTCTGACCCGGAGTTCCAAGCGAAGGCCCGTGACCTTGTGGCGCGCGTCGGAGGGCTGGCACGGCAGGCAGACGCGCCGGCGTTCCCGGTGGGCCAAAGCGGCGAGCCGGACTTCCTGGTGTCCCGCGACGGCCACGCCTTGCTGTTCCCTGTCAAGGCTGACGACCTCGCGGTCCCTATCGAGGAACTGCGCGACGCCGTGCACTCCGCTTCGGAGCCCGGCCGGTTCGAGGCGCTCGTCGTGGGGCCGGAATCGCTGGGGAGTGACTACGAGGCCATCGCGGAAGAGGACCTCAAGAGCGGCGAGGGGATCGGCCTCATCGCCGCGGGCGTCATCCTGCTCATTGTGTTCGGCACGCTCGTGGCGACCTCGCTGCCGGTCATCCTGGCGCTGGTCTCCATCGCCGTCGCGCTCGGCGCGGCTGCTCTTGTGGGCCAGGTGTTCGAGCTCTCATTCTTCGTGACCAACATGGTCACGATGATCGGCCTGGCGGTCGGCATTGACTACTCGCTCTTCATCGTGTCCCGCTACCGCGAAGAGCGCAGGCGCGGGCTATCGCCCAGAGAGGCGACCATCACCGCGGCGGCCACATCGGGGCGCGCCGTGCTCTTCAGCGGCACGGTGGTTGTCTTCGCGCTCGTCGGGATGCTGTTTGTGCCAGAGACCACGTTCCGCAGTCTGGGCACAGGCGCCATCCTGGTCGTCATCGCCGCCCTGGCCGCTTCGCTCACGCTCCTGCCGGCAGTGCTCGTGCTGCTTGGCGACAAGGTGGACGCGGTGCGCATCCCGTTCGTGCACCGCGCCGGCGCGGGTTCCGCCACCGGCTTCTGGACGCGGGCGACCGGCCTGGTGACCCGCCACGCCACATTGAGCCTGGTGGCGAGCGTAGCCCTCCTGGGCGCGGCGGCGTGGCCCTACCTGGACATCCAGACCGGGGCGCAGGGCCTTTCCGGGCTGCCCGCCGAAATCGAGTCCCGGCGCGGCTTCGAGGTCCTGCAGCGCGACTTCGGCATCGGGCTGGAGTGGCCGGTGATTGTTGCCATAGAGGCCGACGCCGACGCTCGAGACGTTCAGGCCGCGGTGGCGCAGCTCGTAGCGGAGGCCGAGGCGCTGCCCGAGTTCGGCAGGGCTGAGGTTGCGACGTCTGAGGATAGGGAGGCCGTGAAGGTCACCATACCGGTCAACATTGACCCCCTCAGCCGCCAGGCCACAGACGCTGTGCGCACGGTCCGCGACGACATCGTGCCCACGGCGTTCTCCGGCGTGAGCGCGGAGGTCTTCGTAACCGGCGAGACCGCCGGGAACCTGGACTTCGCCGAGATCGCCGCCACGAGCATGCCGCGCGTCGTCGGCTTCGTGCTCGCCCTGAGCTTCATCCTGCTAATGGTCGTGTTCCGGTCCATCGTCGTACCGCTAAAGGCCATGGCGATGAACCTGCTATCGGTCGGCGCGGCATACGGGCTCATCGTTCTGGTGTTCCAGAAGGGCGCAGGCGCGGGTCTCCTTGGCTTCCAGCAGGCAGAGGTGGTCTCGGCGTGGATCCCGCTCTTCCTGTTCTCTGTGCTCTTCGGCCTCTCGATGGACTACCACGTGTTCCTGCTGTCGAGGGTGCGCGAGGAGTACGACCGCACAGGCGACAACGACGCCGCGGTGGCGCACGGCGTGAGCCGGACCGCCGGGCTGATCACCGGCGCGGCGCTGATCATGGTGGCGGTGTTCGCCGGGTTCGCGTCCGGGCGGCTGGTCGAGTTCCAGCAGATGGGCTTCGGCCTGGCCGTGGCCGTGTTGCTGGATGCCACGATCGTCCGGTCAATCCTGGTCCCGGCCAGCATGAAGCTGCTCGGCAAGTGGAACTGGTACCTGCCGCGGTTCCTGGACTGGCTGCCCGCGGTGAGAGTTGAGGGGCCGGTGGAGCGGGCGCACGCCACGGCGCCTATCAGCGCGGACTAGCCGGCGGCGCGCGAGAATAGCGAGGGCGTCCCTCTCAATGGGGACGCCCTCGTGCCGTTTGGAAGGCCCGCCTGTGGACCCCGCTCACCTGGACATCGTGAAGGCCGGCTCGGCCGCTGTGGACCGCTGGCGGCATGACAACCCCGCGCTGCGGCTCGACCTGCGCGGCGCGGACCTTGCCGGCGCCGACCTGTCCGGGCTGAACCTCGCCAACGCAGTGCTCGACCATGCCTCGCTGCGCGGGGCGAAGCTGCGCGAGGCTGAGTTTTCGCAGGCCACGCTGAACGGCGCGGACCTGGAGGGCGCGGACCTCAGCAGGGCGGTGCTCTGGCGCACCAGCTTCGCCGGGGCAAACCTGCGCGGCGCAGACCTGGCACACGCCATGCTCTACCGCACCGACTTCCGTGGCGCGGACATGACCGGCGCCAACCTCAAGGGCGCGGCCGGGCAGAAGGTCATCTGGCCCGATACACGGGTCATCTGACCGGCGGCCGCTTCTGCCGCATGTCCGGACAGCCCTGCGTTCATGGCGCGGCAGCCGCCTGCCTTTGCCGCCGGCGCGCCCGTCGTGGTACAAATCCCGCCATGCCTACGAAAGAACGCACCCTCTCCCCGGCTGACCGCGTAACGCTGAAGGCGGTCATGGACCGGCTGATACCCGCGGTCGACGACCTTCCCGGCGCAGGCTCGATGGGTCTCGCGCCAGAGGTCGAGCGCATCGCCGGCAAAGTCCCCCGGCTGCACGCGTCCATGCTCAGGGCCATGGGCGCGCTAGCCTTGGACCTGCACGCCCATGCCACCGGCGGGTTTGTGGCGCTGACCGGCGAGCAGAAGGACGAGGCCATACGCGCCATCGAGGGCGCGATGCCGGACGACTTTGCCAACTTCCTGGAGCTCGTCTACCTGGCCTACTACGCCGACACTCGCGTGCATAAGCGCATCGGCTGGCACGGGCGCGCGCCTCAGCCCGAGGGCTACGTGCTGGAGCCCTTCGACGAGTCTGTCCTGGAGACAGTCCGCAAGCGCGCGCCCTTCTGGCGCAAGGTGTAGGGCCAGGCCGTCCGCTCGCCCTGAGCTTGTCGAAGGGCCACGTCACGGCCAGCCTTCAACCCTCACCCTTGCCCTCTCCCTCCCAGGGAGAGGGGGATGCGCTCAGCGTCGTCCTAACCTGTTGAGCGTGCTCCCCAGCAGCACGCCGTCCGCCCAGTAGTGGCCGGTTGCGCGGCCAGGCAGGATGTCGAACGTCGTGTCGTCCTGGGAGCGCACCGACTCGGCCAGCACAACCTTTGCCCCGTCCAGTAGGTCACCCGGCGCGAGGCTCCCGAGCGGCCTGCCGTCCGCAGTAGGGTGCCCCGGAGACGCCGACACGCGGCGTCCATCATCGAGCACGATCCGCGACAGCGTGTGACCGTGCCCTACGAAGACCGACCCTGTCTGCACGACCTCCGCTGCCACTCGCGCCCCTGTCAGGTCCACCGTCCAGACCACCATCCCCTGGCGGAGTTCCCGCACAGGCACATCGCCGCCCGGCGTTGCGATCATCGTGTTCCCAGGCAGGCAGATGGGACAGGTCACGAACGCCGGCGCGGTGCCGGTGACTGTGATCACGCCACGCACGGAGATCACCCCGGTGACTGTTGAACCGCTGCCTTTGTCCGAAGACACGCGCAGGGTGAACGCATACCCGCCCAAGGCTACCTCCAGCGGCAGCGCCGCCAGCCGCTTGTGCTCCCTGTACACCGCCAGCTTCTGCTCGTCCGTGAAGCTGCCCGGTGGAGGCCCCAGCTTGCTGAGGATGGCGTCGAACTCCTCTGCGTCGGCCTGCACAGAAGGGAACCGCTGGAGCGCGAGCGCCTGCTCGTCCTCACGTGCGACCGGGTAGAAATCCGGGTCGCAGAAGAAAAAGTCCGGGTAGCGGTCGAGCAGCTCGTACTTGAGCCTCGGCACCGTGAATGACACGGGCGACGTTGGCGTCGGCGTCACGCGCGGAGTGGCGGTGGGCGAGGCAGACGGCGTGCGCACGGGCGGCGCGGTCGCTGTGGCCGTGGGCGGGTCGCCGGGCGTAGATGTGGCGGCCGGCGCCGCAGGGTCCGTTTCTTGTGCGCACGCCGCGAGGATGAGGAGGCCCAGCCCGGCCAGCAGCGCTCCAGCGCGACCAACCGCGGCGGCGCC
>CAYWBD010000335.1:0-4103 GCA_964456315.1 uncultured Thermoflexus sp. | reverse complement strand
GCGACGGCGCCGACCGCATCATCGCCTACGAAGACGGCTGCTACCGGCTCAACCCCCTGGGCACGGTCGCCGTGGATGCCGACGATTTCGAGCAGTGCTGGCAGCGCGGCCTTCGCTCCGAGCGTGAAAAACAGCCCGAGGAGGCCATCGAACACTTCCTGCTGGCCGAAGAGCTCTATCGCGGTGACTTCCTGGAGGAGGACCTTTACGAAGAGTGGGCCCTCGTCCGCCGCGAACAGCTCAAGGACATGTACCTGAGCATGATCGCCAGGCTGGCCGCGGCGGCGCGCGACTCGGGCGCCCACACCGGCTGCATTGATTACTGCCGCAAACTCCTCGGCCACGACCCCTGCAACGAGGAAGCCTACAGAATGCTCATGGCCTCCCACGTCGCGATCGGACAGCACGCCCGCGCCGTCCGTTGGTACCAGGTCTGCGAAGCCACGCTGCGGGAACAGCTCGGTCTCGCCCCCACGGCGGCCACACGCGCCGTGCGCGACTCCCTCCTGTTGGCGCGCGGGGCTAATTCCCCCCAAACTCCCCGCTAATTCCCGGCTAATCCCCTCCGCCTAGCATCCCTGCTAGGTGGGGTCAGCACTCTCGCGCCCGCCAGTGAGTGGGCGCGTCCCGGCGCGTCCGGAACGGAGTTGGCCAGCAGAGATGGACGGCAGCTACCAGTCGTTCGTCGTCAGGTTGTGGGTAGTGGATGGCGAGGCCCGGCGCGGCGTCGCCGTCCACTCCGAGACCGGCGCGGCAGTCCGCTTTGCGGACCTCAGCGATCTGCCGGACCTGTTCCGCCGCCTGACCGCGGACTGGGCACGAGTCCAGGCCGGTGAAGTAGCCGAACCCGCCAACACATCCGCGCACCAGCGGTACGTCACGCTCGACAGTTCCCCCAGCATACGGGCGACACGCCCGCCAGAGGCCACCCAGACGCCCGCCGGACCTGACCACCTGGAAATCCGGGACACGGCCCAGCTCGACGGAGGGAAGCACATATGACCGCCATCAAGCTGATCCTCTCCAAAGGCTGGGTCATGTTCCTTCTCGCGACGGTCGCGCTCGGCATCGCCGGCGCCGGATATGCCGCCTGGACCGCGAGCCTCCACGTCGAGGGCACGGTCCGCACCGGCAACGTGGACGTGGTCTGGGACCAGCAGGAAGACCGCGATTTCGTCGAGGTCCTCCAGCCGGACGGGTCCATGGTCGCTCAGCCCGTGCCCGACGATAAGCGCGGCGCTGCAGACTGCAAGTCCGACCTCCAGCCCGGTCAGACCGCGCACGTCGTCAACGTCCAGGTCTCAGGCGCTTACCCGTCCTACAGCTGCGTGGTCCTGGTCGGCGCTATCGTCACAGGATCAGTGCCCGTCCACATCAGCAAGATCGACATCATGGCCACCGACGCAGCCACCGGCGCAGACGCGCTGAACAAAGAAGTCACGGTAGACGTCATCATGGGCCGAAAGTTCCCAGACCCTACGAGCAACACCAAGTTCCGCTGCGACTTCCGCGCTCCCGTAGGCGTCAGCACCCAGCTCCACCGGGGCGACAGGTTCTGCGCCTTGATGCGCATCCACGTCAACCAGACCGCGAAGCAAAGCCACAACTACACGGCCGGCCTCTGGATAGACCTCATCCAGTGGAATGAAGCCGCGGCGCAGACACTGCCCCCCACCCTCAGCGTCCAGCCCACGCTTTCTGGCAACGTCCTCACCCTGGGCTACAACGCCCCCGGCGCCCTGATCACCGCCCACCAGGAGGTCAACGCCCCCAACGGCGACTCCCTCGGCATGCGGTCTATCGGCTCGGGCGTCGTTCAGACAGAGCTGTTGTCCATGAGCCTGACCGGCTTCATCCCCAACAAGGAAATCCTTTTAACGGCCAAAATCTCCGGCAACATCATCGTCATCTGCTGCGTCAGCTTTGGTCCCAGCGTGCAACTGGTCGGCCTCGAAGCGGTGCAGGCGGTCCAGGACCTGGAGGACAACGTTCAGGTGGTCCAGGACAAACGCACCCTCGTACGAGCCCACCTCCAGCCCTCCTTCGGCGGCGCGATCGCGGCGGTGGTCGCCGAGTTGCACGGCACCGGAGCCGGCGGCGCGCCCCTGCCGGGGTCCCCGCTCGCCATGCTCAACCCGGGCGGCACGATGACCGCCCAGCCCGGCGCGCTCAACTTCCGCGGCACCCTCAACGCCTCGAGCGCGTCCTTCGAGCTCCCCGCTTCTTGGCGCACTGGCACCATCGAGCTCCGAGTCCAGGGTGTGTCCCACTCGTTGACCTGCCTGGAGAAGGCGGACGGTGACAACGACTGCCGCGTTGGGCTCAGCTTCAACATCACCGACCCGCCGAACCTGAAGTGGGTCAAGGTCAAGTACACCACCGCCGGGACGCCGCACGAACCGACGACCTCCAACGTCACCGAGCTCAAAGACCAGTTCAAGGCCATCATGCCCCTGGCGTCGTTCGACTCCGAGAACGGCAACTTGAACATGGGAGCCGGCGTCCCCACCCTTGCCGGAGTGAACACCAACCTGAACGTGAAGCGCTTGTTCGAGTGCATCTTCTCGTTCTTCACCGACTGCAACCGCCTCTACTACGGCGCGCTCGTTGACTCCGGCCTCGGCGGCCTGGCCGACAACATCCCGGGCAGCTCCTCCTCCGGCGACATGCCGCAGCCCAACACCTCCACCGCGTATGGCCGCAACCGCCACGCCCATGAGGTCGCACACACGCTTGGCCGCAGCCACGCTGTCAACCAGGCCGACAACGGCACGTCAGTGATCAACGGCGTCACATACAAGGACGGCTACTGCGGAGAGGTGGCCGACCTGGGCGCGCCCGAGTTCCCCTATACCGACGGCTCGAACGCCACGATCGGTCCCATGAACCTGGGCGTGCAGCGGCTGATTTACGGCTGGGACTCGCACCGCAACGTGATCATTGATCCCACCCAGACCTTTGAGCTCTTGAGCTACTGCGGCGGCACAAGCGCCACGAGCGGCCAGTCCCGCTGGATCTCAAAGTTCACCTACGACGGTGTCCGCACCGCCATCAATGGCCGCTTCTCGGGCCCTGAGACCGAACTCGTCCCGATCCCCGGCGCCCAGTACCTCATGGTCTCCGGCGTCGTCTTCGAAGGCTCGCAAGGCACAGGCGAAATCGCGACGAACGTCCTGCCGCGCGTCCCGGCAGCCCGGTTCACCCCGTTCAACACCATCCCGAGCAACATCCGGCCGCCGAGACCGGCTCAGGGCCCGTTCCTGCTGCGCACCTTCGACCTCCAGGGCGTCTTCATCGAGGAGGTCTCGTTCATGCCCGAGCTTTACTCGACAGACATCTCCAAGCCCGGTGAGGAGGATGTCCCGCAGCTCCTCGGCTCGTTCGTAGTGGCAGTGAATGACACCGAGGGCAAGGTCGGCAAGGTCCAGGTCCACCTCGGCGGCCCGGACACCGCGCCCGTCGCCACGATGACGCGTTCCGCCAATGCGCCCGTAGTCACCGGCTTTGTGGCTGAACCCATCCAGGGCGGCCTGCGCTTCATGTGGCAGGGCTCTGACACTGACGTTGACAGCCTGAGCTATCTCCTGCTCCTCGACCAATCAGCTTGCAAGTCGGCTGACCGGCAGGGCGAGGTCCACGTGCTCGGCGTCAACTACGTGGACAGCTTCTTCGACGTGTTCGTCGGCGACCTTGAGTTCCAGGACCAGCGGTGCTCCAAGTTCGCAGTGATCGCCAGCGACGGGTTCAACTCCTCCCAAGTAGGAATAGAGTTCCCAGAACAGTGAGATTGGCCCCGGGTAACTTCAAGCCGACTGGTCCGCCGCACTCGGGAGTCCACGCTTTGCAGTCCGAAGCTTTGACCTCTGTGACGCACTCTCCCGGCAGTGCGGCCACGCGGGCGTCTGTCAGCTCTGTTGAGACCCTTGCGAGCGCCGCTCGCCCCGACCTCGTCGAGGGGCCCCTTTTTTCCAGGCTCTCAATCTCGGTGACCAACGATGTCAACAGGGCTGGGCCGGTCCGCCGCCTGGACTCGGTGCGCAGGGCCGTCAGGTCAATTGCAGGCAGCCGCCGGGCCGCCGCCGCCGCGGTCCTTGCCGGCCTCG
>CAYWBD010000334.1:0-3585 GCA_964456315.1 uncultured Thermoflexus sp. | reverse complement strand
TTGGGGTTGGGGCGCAGGCGGTACATGCGGGCGTAGGCGGCGTTCACGTCCCAGCCGAACCGGTGGACGGCGAGCCAGACATCCCGGTCCCGCCAGTCGTAGATGGGCCGGGCCATATCCAGGTGCGGCGCCGGGCCCCTGGCGATGTAGCTGCCGGAGGAGATCAGGCCGTACATGCGCGGGCGGCTCTCGTAGCAGCGCAGGCCGAGCAGTTCGGCTACCTTGCCGTGCTCCGGCCCCCAGAGGCGGGCGATGGCGTCGCCGGGAGCGGGATAGAGCATCCGTCCAAAGTCAATGGAGAATGGCGGAGGCTCCCGCACCCACACGTTCCGCATGGCCGGGTCCCAGGTCTTCCAGTGCGGCTGCTCGTTGGACGAAGCGTCCCAGTAGTCCACCTGTCCGGTCGCCCACGTGAGATTGACCTCCGGCCGCGCCCTTACGCGCATCACCATCTCCTCGGTCTCGGGCAGCAGCACCTCCTCGTCGAAGAACAGCACGTCCACGGGTAGCTTGCCCAGCTCGCGTGCGGCGCCGAGGGCGAGCTCTAGGACGCAGGTGGAGTCCTTGCCGCCGGAGTAGCTCACGACGACCCTGTCGTAGGCTTCGAAGACGTGGCGGACGCGCGCCTGGGCGGCGGAGAACACGTCCACGTCGAGCGGCTTCATGACGCGCCGTGAGATGGGGTTGGAGCGGGAGGCGAAGCTAGCCATCGTTCTCGGCCTCGGCCTTCCCGTTCTCTCGCTGCGCACCGCTCGAAGCACTGCCGTCCGCGTCGGTCCTGCCGGCCGCGCCGCCTCCTGGGGCGTCAGCCTGGTCGGCATCGGGCGCCAGCAGCCACGCCCAGAGCCGCCGCCAGGGGCCCGGTATGGGCGCGTCCTTGATAGTGAGCCGAGGTAGTTTGTTGGAGTCCACGACCGCACTGTAACGAACGGCCGCTGCACCAAATCACGTCGGAGGCACGCTTCATGTGCGCTGCTTCCGGTTGACAATACCGCTGATCGCGCTTAGTGTGGCCGCACCATCAATGTCAAGGGGGAGGCGTCGTCCAGATGCCCAGAAAAGCAAAGGTCTCACCGGCCCAGCGCAAGGACTGGCTCAAGCGTTTTGAGGGTGGCGAGTCCGAGGAGTCCATCGCTGGCAAGCACGGCTTCACCCGCCGCGCCGTCCACGCCGGGGTCGAAAGGGCCCGGTTGGAGTCCCATTTCGAGGCCGCGCAGCGGGAGCAACTGCGCGGGGCGCTGCATGAACATCAGTCTGACCTTATGGGGCAAGTAGACCGCATCCAGCAGGCAGCACACACGCCGGCCCTGGACTTCCAGGACCCGCGTGGCCGTGACTTCGGGCTGGAAGACATCGACCCTGTCCCAAAGGACGGCTCGGAGCTCAGCGTCATTCTCGCTTCCCCGGCTCCCAGGGCGAGGACCGGCTCCGAGTCCCCACCGCGGGCGGGCGCCGCCTCGCCTTTTGACGAGACCGGCCCCCTTGTATTCGTGGAGCGGGACCTGGGCGGGCCGAAGGAAGTGCGAGTGCCCGATGAGGACTCCCGTCTCTGGGCGGCACTCAAGCAGCATGTCGACAGCAAGGACCCGCTGTGGCGGGCGGCGAGCGACTGGAAGCAGGCGCTCCTCGTTGAGCTCCAGGCGAGGGCAGCGCTCAACAGGGCCATCAGGCGGCTGGCAGAGAAGGCCTTCAAGCTCCCCGTGCAACAACGAGACGGGCCCCGGCTGACGCCCCGGCTCGTGTCGCTAGTCCGGCTGATAGTCAGCCGTGCTGCGCTGGGAGAGCCCGGCCTGGACGTGACCAACTGGCTTGACTGGCAGGGGCGACGGCTGATCTATGTCCGCGACAGCGCCACCCTGGTCGAGGGTACCGACGATACAGACCACTCAATGAAGGCATTCACCGGGGCCTTGAAGTCGGCGGGCCTGCTCGCCGAAGTCAAGGCGGCAAGCGAGTCCTACCGGAAACTCGAAGTCCGCACAAGCAGAGTCCGGGACCACTGCGGTTCCTACATGCTCGTGCACCACATCCCTGGACGCTGCAACATCTGCAAGCGGCTCGGGGGCCAGTAAGACCGCATTAGGGCAAGAGGAGGCGCCGCATGAACAAGAAGAACGCCGCGACATGGTGCCGGGTCAGCACGCACGGCCAGGGCGAGCTCTCCCTGGACTCCCAGGAGCTCGCAGTGGGTAGGGCCCTGGAGGCCCAGGGCTATGAATGCCCACCCCAATACGTGCTCAAGGTGGACTGGACGAGCATGGACTTGATGTCCTGCCCGCAGTTCCAGCAGCTCCGCCGCTGGATGGCCGAAGGCGTCGTCCAAGCGGTGGGCACCTTAGACCGGGACAGGCTCCAGGCACAGGGGCTCCAGCGCCTGCTGTTCTTGTCCGAGTGCAAGGAGCGGGGCGTCCAGGTCATCACCGCCCAGGGCGTCCCAATGCTCGACGGCGGGGAAGGCCAGCTCGTGGAGCTCGCCCTGGCCCTGGGCAAGGAACGCTCGGTCCTGCGCGCCCAGCAGGGTGCGCGCGACGGGATGCGTGACCGCGCCAGGCTCAAGGGCCTGCCCCCGACGCCCAACCGGTTCTTCGGCTTCCAATGGCACAAGGGGACGAGCCGTTACTTCCCAGACGAGCGCTATGCCGACGCCTGCGAGGTCTGGCGCCTGGGCCTGGCGGCGACGCCGATAGAAGCCATAGCCCGCGAGCTGACCCGGCGCGGGGTCTTGACCCCGAGCGGCGCCCAGGGCTGGTGGCCCTACTCGGTGCGGAGCATCTTGAAGAACCGCGCCTACGCCGGTGTCATAGAGGCGTTGAAGACCGAGGCGGTAGTGCCCAGGCAGCGCCGGGCCAACACCTACGGCAAGACGGGCCGGCGGGCTCGCCCCGAGAGCGAACGCGTGCGCCTGGAGGGGCTGGTCGAACGGCCCGTCGTGACGGAGCCGGAGTTCGAGTGGATGCAGCAGCGGCTCCGGGCAAACCAGCAGTTCGCCCTGAAGAACACGAAACTCAGGGCGTACCTCCTGCGCGGCCTGGTCCGCTGCGCCGCATGCGGACACGCCTACGTGGGCGTCACCATGCGCCGCGACGGCAAGACATACTCGTACTACCAGTGCGGCGCCCGCCGGAAGCCCAGGCCCAACGGTGACCGGTGTCTCTCCCACAACCTCCCCGTGGACGGCGCCGAGGAGGCTGTCTCCCGCATGGTCAGGGAGTTCCTCTCCGGCCCTGAAGGGTTCGGGGCCGAGGTGCGTCGCAGGCAGGGCATCAGCGAGGAGAGCCAGGACAGCTTGCGGCGCGAACTCGCTGGTCTCGACCAGCAGGAGCGCGCCGAGCGCGACGCGGAGGCCAGGGCCTTCCGCATCGCCGCCCGCGGCGGGGTAAGCGAGTCAGTCTACGAGCAGGAGGTCGGGCTCATGCGCACCAAGCAAAGGTGGATCGCAGAGCAGCGGGAACGCCTCGCGGGCCAGCTAGCCGACGTCGAGCTTCACAGCTTCCAACCGGAGGGCGTAGAGTCCCTGCGCCAGCGCCTCGACGCACGGCTGGCTGGCGCAACGGCCGAGGACCGCCGGTTTGTCCTGGAGGCCAT
>CAYWBD010000333.1:0-1750 GCA_964456315.1 uncultured Thermoflexus sp. | reverse complement strand
GCCAGACCACCGAGAACCAGCGGCAAGCGCTCATGCCGTACGCAGAGCAGCTGGGCCTGGACGTGGCGCGGGAGTACGACGTAACCGGCTCGGCCAGGAAGGGTGACCAGCGGGCGGCGCTGGGCGCTGCCCTGGCCGATGCCAGCGCCGGGCGCTACCAGGTGCTATTGGTCTGGAAGCTCGACCGGCTGACGCGCCAGGGCGGTGAGGACCTGCTGGCGATCCTGAACGCGTTCGGGGCCGCTGGCGTCCAGGTGCGGAGCCTGCACGACGCCTGGCTGTCCGGGCCGTTGACCCACGACAGCAAGCTGCTGGGCTTCATCTAGGGCTGGCGGGCCGAGGGAGAGTCGCTCCTGCGGTCGCAGCGCACCAAGGCCGGGCTGGCGCGCCCGTTCGCAGGGCAGGCACATTCGCGGTCCGGCCTACGGAGAGGCTGCGCGTGGAGGTCAGAAGGCACAACAGCTACACGCCCACCAAAAGCTCGCGGAGGCCGACTGCGAGCAGCGCGACGGCGAGGACTGTTATCACCAGGCGCTGGTTAACGCGTGCGCCGAGATAGACGCCGACCTGCGCGCCGACGAGGGCCCCGACGCCTAGGAGCCCAGCCCGCCTCCAGCCTTCGGTGTATTGCCCGGTAGAGATGTGGGTGAGGATGCCGGTGAGGGATGTCGGGACCAGGACAAACAGAGACGTGGCGGTAGCAACACGCGGCGGGATGTTGAGAATGAAGGTCATCGTCGGAACGTGGACTACGCCTCCTCCGATGCCGAAAAAGCTGGAGGTGAAGCCGGCTGCCGGGCTGATTATTCCGGCCAAGACGGAGCTCACGTAGAAGCGATAGACCGGACCCCGGCGTTCGTGGATATTGCGGTTGGGGGCGTGCACCGGCCCATCTGAATAAGCAGCCCGGGCCGCACGCCAGAATGTGTAGACTGCGCCGCCAATGAGCATGACGGCGAAGTAGACCTCGAAGCGGTCGCGGCTGATATGGCCCGAGACAAGAGACCCCATTACCGCGGCTGGAATGGCTCCCCCTACAAGAAGACCGGCAGTCTTGAAGTCGATCCTGCGGGCGCGGATGTTCCCCGCCGTGGCGGAGGTGGCGTTGAGGAATACAACCGATAGCGAGATGGCTGCGATCGCTGCTGGCGATGTTTGAGGGAAGAGGATCAAGAGGACTGGGACAAGGATGAAGCCGCCGCCGAGACCGATCATCGTCCCAAGAATGGCTACCCCCATGCCGAGAAACGGAAGGCCCACGATGTATGGCCAGGTAAGCTCGAAATGGGGCGGCAAGATACTTGCTCCAGAGTTTGGCGTGGCACATGGAAACACACGGCAGGGACTGGAAGCAAGCCGTCTTGCAGGCCGCGGATGTTCCGCGGCCCAATCGGGCTAGCGACCACTCCCCCGAGAAAAACGCCGCCGATGAAAAACGATGATTGCCCGAGTGGGCATATCGTCTCCACCGAAGTTGAACAACCGGGCGGTTGTTCAGGGACTCGCAGAACTGAAGACTGCGTGCCGGCCATCGCCGTCACGCCGTGGGAAAGGGTAAAGCTTCACGGAACTTGCGGTAGCAGTCATCGCAAGCGGGCTTCCGCATGGTGGACTTGTTCGGCTTACCGCAGAGGTGGCAGACCGCCTCCTTGTACTCCGGATTTTCGTACTGCTTCCAGATGTCGTAGCAGTCCTTGCAGTAAGGACGTGTCGGATCGGCCTTGATTCCCTGCCCGCAACGAATACATAG